>NZ_JAHLRI010000008.1:0-85736 GCF_018919685.1 Enterococcus sp. S183_ASV_20 | reverse complement strand
TTTTTCCCACTTGTACCAGCTATTTCACCATTCTTGACAACCCCTTGCCAACCAATATTTTGCACGTGTGTTTGATAATTGACAGTTGGTTTGATTTCATCTGGACGTTTTGCTTCATTTCCAATTAAAAAGGCTTTTCCAGATCCTTCAGGTGCCGCTTCGCCCTTCTTCACTAATTTAATTTGAATGGCTTCTAATCTTTTAGCGGCGCTTTGACTACCTGCGGACTCACTGTTTTTTGCCCAATTCAACCAACCTTTATCTTCTATATGCACACGATAATAAACATCATATGCGTTAGCTATTTCTCCAGTTAAGCGAATTTGAATCGCTTCGAGCCGCAAAGACTTTCCGCTTGTACCAGACAATTGATTATCTTTCACATATCCTTGCCACCCAATTTCTTGGACATGTGTTCTATATTCTACAGATCCAGCCAAATCTGAATTTGAAATATTCATTTTAATTCCTTCAAGACGTAAAGAGCGTCTGCTAGTCCCAGAAATTTCCCCGTTTTTGACAACCCCTTGCCATCCGATGTCTTGGATATGTGTCTGATAATTAATATCAGGAACTTTTTCTTCTGCTTTTGCCGGTGCTACAGGTGTGTCCTCATTACTTTGTGATGTTTCCAAAGTAGTTTCAGTATCGTCGCTACTATTTTCTGTATCATTAACAGTTGTTACTTCTGATGTAGAAACTTCAGTGGTGGAATCGGAGGTTGAGGAAGTGGAAGTTGTTTCTGTTTCCTCTTGAGAATTTATGATGCTTGGATTCATTTCTTCAGTGACACCGCTACTCATTTGTTGCTCCGTTAGAGATGTTTCTGAAGCCACCGTTTCTTCAGTAGTTCCCTTAGAGCGTTCCAAAGCGTAAGCAGAAATAGGGGTAACGAGAAATCCCGACAATAAAACCGCTAACATAGAACTAGTTATAACACTTTTTTTCATTAATTTACTCCTTCATAGCTTATTTATTATTTATAGTATACGACAACGTCAAAGGCCAAACAAGAACGTCTTGTTTTTATAAGAACAATAGTGAAAAAGTGTCTATAAAATGACTGAAAAAATTACCAGAAGTAAACCAATCAATAAACTGACAAGACCAGAAAGTTGACCTAATCGTTGTTGGGTAGAAGAAGGTTGATTGGTAACAGTGAGCAAACTTGAGAAAAAGTTCATTTTTTTCACGAGTATTAAATACGCAACAATAAGCAAAAGAATACCCGAAAAAAGGTACGAAAGGGGTTCAGAAATAAATTTTTGGGCACGAAGTAAAAAAATTCCTATGAAGAGGACAACAAAACCATACTTAAGAAAAGTTTCTTTTGACATGTTGAAATCGCTTCCTTTTAATTGATGAATTTTATTAATAGTCACTATTCTTATGATTAAATTATAGGACTTTGAGGGCGGTGGAGCAAAGGAAAAATGGAGAATGGTGGGAGGAAAGTGTGATAACACAAAAGAAAACCCGCTAGAAAACCTAATTTATAGGTTTTCTAGCGGGTTTATTGTTATTCCCACTCCACAGTTGCAGGTGGTTTTGAAGTAATATCGTACACGATACGGTTTACATGTGCGACTTCGTTCACGATGCGCACAGAGATTTTTTGTAAAACATCCCAAGGGATACGGGCAAAGTCAGCGGTCATGCCGTCGATAGAAGTCACAGCACGGATACCGACTGTGTAATCGTAGGTACGGCCATCGCCCATAACGCCTACTGAGCGGATGCCAGGTAAGACAGTAAAGTACTGCCAAATGTCACGATCTAAGCCAGCTGCTGCGATTTCTTCACGTAGGATAGCATCTGAATCACGAACGATTTGTAATTTATCTTCTGTAATTTCACCAAGCACACGAATACCTAATCCTGGTCCTGGGAATGGTTGGCGCCAAACGATTGCATCAGGCATGCCAAGTTCAGTTCCTAAGGCACGAACTTCGTCTTTGAATAATGTATTTAAAGGTTCAATTAATTCAAATTGCATGTCTTCAGGAAGACCACCAACATTGTGATGTGATTTAATTGTTTGCGCAGTTTCTGTACCAGATTCGATGACGTCTGTGTAAAGAGTTCCTTGTGCTAGGAATGAAACGCCTTCTTCCCCAGCAAGTTTAGTTGCTTCGTCATCAAAAACATACACAAATTCGTTACCGATGATTTTACGTTTTTGTTCAGGGTCAGAAACGCCTGCTAATTTGCTTAAGAAGCGTTCTTTTGCATCTACTTTAATAATGTTTAAGCCAAATTTACCGCCTAAACTTTCCATTACTTGCTCTGCTTCACCTTTACGTAATAATCCATGGTCAACGAAGATACAAGTTAATTGGTCGCCAATGGCTTTTTGTAAAAGCACGCCGACAACACTTGAGTCAACGCCACCTGATAAACCAAGTAAGACTTTTTTATCGCCTACTTGTTCACGGATTTTAGCGACTTCCATATCGATGAAGTTTTCCATGCTCCAGTCACCAGTACAGCCACACACCTCAAAAGCAAAGTGACGTAATAAGTCGTTACCATATTCTGAATGACGAACTTCTGGGTGAAATTGTACGCCGTAGAATTTGCGGTTGGCATCTTCGATAGAAGCGATTGGACAATCGTTGCTTGTCCCAACTTTTTCGAATCCAGGAGCGATTTCTGTTACTAAATCACCGTGGCTCATCCAAACGGTTTGTTTCGCAGGTGTTCCTTGGAATAATGTCGCATCACCAAGGATTTCTAATTCTGCTTTTCCGTATTCACGGTTTGCGGCAGGTTCTACTTTTCCGCCTAAGTTATGAGTCATTAATTGCATACCGTAGCAGATGCCAAGAATGGGAATTCCTAACTCATAAATTTCTGGATCAATGCTAAAAGCATCTTTGTCATACACGCTGTTTGGTCCACCTGAGAAGATGATTCCTTTAGGCGCGATTTTGCGAATTTCTTCTGCCGTAGTTCGGTGGCTTAATAACTCAGAGAATACGCCAAATTCACGAATACGACGAGTAATCAATTGGTTAAACTGACTACCAAAGTCTAAAACAATAATTTTTTCGACAGATGTCAAATCGGCAACGTTAGTCACGTCTATTACCCCTTATCCATTTAAATTTATCTAAAGAAAAGGCGGTTAAAAAGTGGTCAGCACCAAGAATTAAGAAAGGATTTTCAAAAATTGTTTTACGATTTTTAGAAAATTTTGGCTTAATTCTGCAGGGGCTACTTTTAAACAGCCGAGAATCAGGCGGTTAAAAAGTGGTTCACTTTTGTTCCGTACTCTTCTTTGTCTAGCTATACTTATTAAAACATTTTACTCCTTGAAAGTCATGCATTCTGCTGAAAATTTTCAAGGATATTTCTACAAAAGATACAGGATATTTCTTAGCTCGTCAACCCTTAATATTTACGTAGATAGATTTGGTCAATCAAATGATTTTCCGTTTTATGCAAAATAATGTCCGCACGTCCGCGCGTTGGCAAGATATATTCCTCCAAGTTCGGCAAGTTCACGGTTTTCCAAACATTCCGTGCCATGGCGAAAGCATCTTCTCGTTTGCCAATTGCATATTGGTAATAATAATTATTAGGATCTAAGAAAGCCGTATCTAATAAGGCCCCAAAACGTTCTAGGTACCATTTTTCAATTAAGGCTGGATCGGCATCCACAAAAATAGAAAAATCAAAAAAATCACTCACATAAATTTGTTGATTGGCGGGTAACTGTAATGTGTTAATGCCTTCAACAATCAGAATATCTGGTTGTTGAATCAACTCATATTCGCCTTCGATAACATCGTAGACACTGTGAGAATAGACGGGTGCTTTAATTTCGTCTTTGCCGCTTTTGACTTCGTTTAAGAAATTAATTAGCTTCTCCATGTCATAACTTTCAGGAAACCCTTTTCGGTCCATAATTCCCTGTTCTTCTAACACTTTATTGGGATACAAAAATCCATCCGTTGTAATGAGTTGAACGTTTCTTCGTTTAAACGTTCGGGCCAGAATTCTTTGCAAAAGACGAGCGGTGGTGCTTTTACCAACGGCGACACTGCCGGCAATTCCAATGATGAATGGTGGTACAGAGACATATTCATGTAGGAATAATCCTTTGCTAAGTGTTAGCGATTCAAATTCTTTCATGTATAAATGAATAAGATGCGTTAAGGGTACATAAATTTCTTGTACATCTTTTAGTGAAATTTGGTCGTTCACACTTTTAATGTTATCCAATTCTGCTTCGGTTAACGGTGCTTTGCCGTCATGATAAAACCCATGCCATTCTTCTCTGGAAATTGGGTAGTAATTCATTTTATCGTCCATTGTTCCTCCACCAAACCCTGTTCAATCTTTGTACATTTTACCATAATTTCACAAGGGAAACACAGGATTTTACAAAAGAATTCCCTTCTTCGCCAATTTATGATGAAAATGGTATCATGAAAAGAGAAAACTGTTAGAAAAGAGGGGAAAAGCCATGAGAAAAATTGTATTATTTGGTGATAGCATTACTGCTAGTTATTTAGACGAAGCCGTCTCACCTGTTCTTGTTGACTTAGTGAAACGGGATATTGCTGCGATGGGTCTAGAAGAAGTGGCTGTCATTAATGCTGGAATGCCTGGCGATACAACAGAAGATGGTTTAAAACGATTAAATAAAGAAGTACTGATTGAGAAACCTGATGAGGTGGTGATTTTCTTTGGCGCCAATGATGCGTCACTGGATCGAAATATAACAGTAGCCACGTTTAGAGAAAACCTTGAAACAATGATTCACGAAATTGGTTCAGAAAAGGTGATTTTAATTACGCCACCATATGCGGATAGTGGCAGACGTCCAGAACGTCCACAGACGCGTATCAAGGAATTGGTCAAGGTTGCACAAGAAGTCGGGGCGGCACATAACTTGCCAGTTATTGATTTGTATAAAGCGATGACTGTTTATCCTGGAACGGATGAATTTTTACAAGCGGATGGTTTGCATTTTTCACAAGTGGGCTATGAATTATTAGGTGCCTTGATTGTTCGAGAAATAAAAGGTAGACTAAAACCAAAACAAGCATAGATAGGAAGAACAAAATGGCGAATCATTATTATACAGAAAATCCAGAATTAGCACATGATTTAGAAAGCTGGTCTTTTCCATTACGTGGTCGGACCTTTCAGTTTACGACCGATAGCGGGGTCTTCTCAAGAGGAACAGTGGATTATGGTTCTCGTGTGTTGATTGATGCCTTTGAATGGGAAAATTTACCATCAGGCCGTTTGTTAGATGTTGGTTGTGGCTATGGACCAATTGGGTTGTCCTTAGCAGCGGCGACTGGTCGACTGGTGGAAATGGTAGATGTCAACCAACGGGCAGTTGGGCTAGCTCAAATGAACGCCCAACGCAACCAAATTACTACTGTGGATATTCATTCTTCCAATGTGTATGAAACCTTAAACGAAACGACCTACGCGGCGATTGTTAGCAATCCGCCCATTCGTGCAGGCAAAAAAGTTGTCCATGGCATTTTAACAGGGGCTTTTCCGTTGTTGAAAGTTGGTGGCACACTAACGGTAGTTATTCAAAAGAAACAAGGTGCACCTAGTGCAGAAAAGAAAATGGCTGAAGTATTTGGCAATGTTGAAATTGTGACAAAAGACAAAGGCTATTATATTTTACGAAGTGTTAAAGAAGCAGAGTAAAAAAGAACCGCCACTTTAGTGGAGGTTCTTTTTTAGAATAGATATGCTTGATCAATTTTTTGGTTCAACAGTTTTTTTTCGTCTGGCGATAAAAAAGCACCTGCAAGCGCATTTTTAGTGAGTTGCTTCATTTCGTCATAACTTAATTGATACCAAGTGGCCAATTTCATGAATTCCTTCGTTAACGTAGTATCTGAAACAGTGCGATTATCGGTATTGATGCAGACGGCTAAGCCAGCCTCTATAAATTGTTGAAAAGGGTATTCAGCCAATGTTTTGACGGTGCCTGTTTGGAAGTTGCTAGTTGGACACATTTCTAAAAGAACCTTTTTTTCTTTTAAGAGCGCCAAGTATTCGGGTGTATCTTTCAAAGCAATACCGTGACCAATCCGAGTAGCACCTAAAGTGACAGCATCAGCGACGTTTTTGCCACAGCCGCATTCCCCAGCGTGGAGTGTTAATGGAATTGACAATTGGTTGGCTAAAGCTAATACGTCTTCAAATGTGTATGGAGGGAAATCGACTTCATTGCCAGCTAAATCAAAGCCGACAACGCCTGTCTCTCTGAAATCATGCGCTAAGTGAACGATTTTTTCTATGGCTTGTTGTTGGTCATGTCGCATGCCGCATAACAGTGCATTGCTTTTTACACCAAAATCTTCTTCGCCTTGTTTTAAGCCAGTTAAAACAGCAGTCACGATTTCAGGTAACCGTAAGCCTTTTTCTGTATGTTGCGAAGGCGCAAAACGCACCTCTATGTAAGCCACGCCATCTTCGGCAGCTTGGCTAATCACGTCATACGCCGCTGCTTGCAAAGCTTCAGCTGTTTGTAGACAGGTTAGCACGAAGTCGAACCGAGTTAAATAATCATTCAAATCGGTGCATTTTTCAGGGGCAACCACTAACTCTTTCAAGGCTTGTTCGTCTTGGGGTAATGGAATGTTTTGTTTTTCAGCAATGGTGCGTAAAGTGGTTGGTCGAATCGACCCATCTAAGTGACAGTGCAGCTCGATTTTTGGTAATTGACGGACACGGGATTCTTCCATGAAAAAATAGCCTCCATTTTCTTTTGTTTTTTAATCTTTTTAGTCTATTTCTTTTGTCTTTTTTTTGTTAAAATGTAAAAGATTCGATAAGTATTTTGAAGACTGTAACACGTCTACAAATGTCTGTCAATGCAAAAGGAGACGTTGGGAGGGGCGCGATGAAACTAACGATTAAAGAAATTGCTGATATGGCTGGTGTTTCTGTCACAACCGTCTCACAAATTCTGAATAATAAAGGGAGTCGTTTCAGTGAAAAAACCCGCAACAAGGTGTTGGCGGTAGTCGCTGAAAATCATTACAAACCAGATTACTTTGCTTCGAATGTAATCAACCGTCATTCCAAAACCATTGGTATGATTGTGCCAGATGTGACGGATTTCTTTTTCTCAAAAGTGATTGAAGGTGTGGAAACATATTTAAATTCGTTAGGCTACATGATTTTGTTATGCAATTCAAAGCATGATTCCGAGCAAGCGATGCAATATGTTAGCGAGTTGATTCATCGGTCGGTGGATGGCATTATTTTTGCCACGCCGAATGTTTTGCCAGAAAATCATATTTTAAAAGACCGACGAGAACATCCGATTCCTGTCATTCTTGTCGATCGTGGGATTAATCCACGAGATAGTGGACGATTAATCGTTAAAGAGTACGAAGGTGCTTATCAAGCGGTCCATCATTTGATTCAACAAGGGCATCAGCATATTGGCATGTTACGTGAAAGTGCCGGCTATTATCGTTTAACGGAACGAGTGACGGCGTATCAGCATGCGTTACAGGACAACAATTTACCTTTTCGTCCGCATTATGTTTGTGCTGGGGAATTGAACTTGCATGGCGGCTATGCTGCGGCGAAAGAAGTTTTGAAAAATGAAGAAATCACAGCAATTTTTTGTGGCAATGATGAAATGGCGATGGGAGCTTATCAAGCCATTGAAGAAGCGGGCAAGAAAATTCCTGACGATATTTCGGTGGTTGGCTTTGATGGCTTGGAAATTTCCGAATATTTGGTGCCGAGTTTAACAACCGTCTATCAGCCGAGTTTTGATATTGGCTATTATGCAGCAAAATTTTTGGTGGAAGCTATTGCAGATCCAACAGGGAAAGTTCCCAATAAAGTTTTTGATGCGACGTTTATTGCTAGAAAAAGCACAAAACCGATTTAAAAAACAGCTTAGAAATAGAATGTTCGTGTTGTTTGCGTTTTCACAAGAAAAAAATAATAGTAAACTGGTTTACTAAATGGTTTAAAGCTGAACGATTTTGTTGTATAATACATTATCGGGAAATCGGAGGGAACGAATTCATGAGAATGGTAGACATTATTGAAAAGAAACGTGACGGGCATCAACTAACAAGCGAAGAAATTCAATTTATTATCAACGGATACACAGATGGTTCAATTCCAGATTATCAGGTAAGTGCCTTTTTAATGGCTGTTTTTTACCAAGATATGACAGACGAAGAAATTACACAAATGACGTTAGCAATGGTCCATTCAGGCGAAATTGTGGATCTTTCTTCTATAGAAGGAATCAAAGTCGACAAGCATTCTACAGGTGGCGTAGGCGACACTACGACGCTTATTTTAGCGCCATTAGTTGCTAGTGTCGGGGTCAATGTAGCAAAAATGTCTGGTCGTGGCTTAGGCTACACGGGCGGTACGTTGGATAAATTAGAAGCGATTCCTGGTTTTAAAGTTGAATTGACAGAAGAACGTTTTATTCAATTGGTGAACGATACAAAAGTGGCAGTGATTGGTCAGTCAGGTGATCTAGCACCAGCAGACAAAAAACTTTATGCGTTACGCGATGTGACCGCCACTGTTGACTCAATTCCATTAATTGCAAGTTCCATTATGAGTAAAAAAATTGCCGCAGGGGCAGATGCGATTGTCTTAGACGTGACTACTGGTGAAGGGGCCTTTATGAAAGACCTAGCAAGTGCTCGTCGATTAGCGGAAACAATGGTTCGCATTGGGAAACTGGCAAATCGCCAAACGATGGCAGTAATTTCAGACATGTCACAACCTTTAGGGGAGGCCATCGGAAATAGTTTAGAAATCGTTGAAGCAATCGAGACCTTGCAAGGAAATGGGCCAGAAGATTTAGTGGAGATGTGCTATGTCTTAGGAAGTCAGATGGTCGTTTTAGCTAAAAAAGCCGAGACGTTAGACGAAGCACGGGCTTTATTAGAAGAAGCATTAACAAGCGGTCGAGCGCTCGCAAAATTTAAAGAAATGATTGAAAATCAAGGCGGCGACAGTTCCGTTGTTGACCAGCCAGAAAAATTATTAACCGCGATTTATCAATTTGATTTACCTGCCAAAGAAACAGGCGTGGTACAAAAAATCGTTGCCAATGAAATTGGCGTTGCCGCAATGTTGCTGGGCGCTGGTCGTGCTACGAAAGAAGATACGATTGATTTTGCAGTTGGCTTGAAACTTCACAAAAAAGTGGGGAGCCCAGTTGAAAAAGGCGAATCATTATTGACCATTTACGCCAATCGTGAAGACGTGACAGAAGTTGAACAATTGCTTTATAAAAACATTGAAATTGGACCAACCGGCGAAGAGCCTATTTTGATTCACGATATTATTACGGAATAAAACAAAAAGAAAAGAGGAATTCTCATCATGGAATTAAACCGCATGATTGACCACACTATTTTGAAACCAGAAGCGACAGAAGCCGCTGTCCAAAAAATTATTGACGAAGCTAAGGAGTACAACTTTTTCTCTGTATGTATCAATCCTTGTTGGGTCGCTTTTGCTAGCGAGCAATTAGCAGATACCGACGTCGCTGTGTGTACCGTTATTGGCTTTCCTTTGGGGGCAAATACACCAGAAGTTAAAGCATACGAAGCAGCTGATGCAATTAAAAATGGTGCGAATGAAGTGGATATGGTGATTAATATTGGTGCATTAAAATCACAACAATACGATCACGTACGTCAAGACATTCAAGGCGTAGTAGATGCAGCCAAAGGAAAAGCGTTAGTCAAAGTGATTATTGAAACAGCATTATTAACAGACGAAGAAAAAGTTAAAGCTTGTGAATTAGCCAAAGAAGCAGGGGCCGATTTCGTTAAAACATCTACTGGCTTCTCAACAGGCGGCGCTAAAGTAGCAGACATTCGTTTAATGCGTGAGACAGTTGGTCCTGACATGGGCGTTAAGGCTTCTGGTGGCGTGCATAATGCAGAAGAAGCGTTAGCAATGATTGAAGCTGGGGCAACACGCATCGGTGCAAGTACGGGTGTAGCAATTGTTTCTGGCGCAACTGGCGAAGGGTATTAATTCGTATTTCAAATTAAACGAAGGTGTGGCGAAAAAGATGACAGTAAAACAAGAATGGCTTGATTGTGCCGTAGAAGCATTGGCACACGCCTATGTACCGTATTCTAACTTTCCTGTGGGCGCTTGCTTAGTGACTACAGACGGGAAAATGTATCAAGGAGTCAACATTGAAAATGCCTCCTTTGGTTTAACAAATTGTGCAGAAAGAACGGCGATTTTTAAAGCCATTTCAGAAGATGAACGGACCTTCCAACATTTAGTTGTAGCAGGTAATACAGAGGCACCCATTTCTCCATGTGGCGCTTGTCGTCAAGTAATGGCTGAATTCTTTGATCCACAAATGCCGGTCACGCTAGTTGGTAAAGATGGCGCGACTAAAACAATGACAGTTGAGGCATTATTGCCCTATTCATTTACAGATAAAGATTTTTAAAAAAAGGACATAAGGTTTCGTTGGGCTCAAAGTAGATTTCAATAGCATAAATGCGAATGAAATAATAGATAAAATAGTAGGGGGCTTTTCGGAAAGTGAAACAAGCAAAATTTTTAGGTCTAGGATTGGCAGCAGTTGCCTTAACCATTGGGTTAGCTGCATGTGGCGGCAATAGCAAAAAGAACGCCAACACAAAAGGTGATCCACAACATAGTGTCGTAATGGTCACAGATACAGCCGGCATTGATGACAAATCTTTTAACCAATCTGCGTGGGAAGGAATGCAAGAGTGGGGCAAAGAGCACAAACTTCCAGAAGGACCTCAAGGGTATGCGTATATTCAATCAAATGAAGCATCTGATTATACATCAAACATTGACCAAGCCATTTCAAGTCAATTTAAAACGATTTTTGGCATTGGCTATTTACTAAAAAATGCAGTAGTAGATGCAGCGGACGCCAACCCAGAAACGAATTTCGTTCTAATCGACGATACAGTTAATGGGAAAAACAACGTCGCTTCTGCAACATTTAGAGATAATGAATCTGCGTATTTAGCAGGTGTGGCAGCAGCTAACACTACGAAAACCAACAAAGTAGGATTTATCGGCGGGGTTGAAGGACCTGTTATTGGCCGTTTCCAAGCTGGTTTTGAAAAAGGTGTAGCAGACGCTGGCAAAAAATTAGGCAAAGATATTCAAATTACGTCTACTTATGCAGGGACATTTGCAGACGCTTCAAAAGGACGGGCCTTAGCTTCTTCTATGTATCAAGCAGGTGCCGACATTATTTATCACGCAGCGGCGACTACAGGACAAGGAATCTTCCAAGAAGCCAAAGCGCTAAATGAAACAGGTTCAAAAGATAAAGTTTGGGTGATTGGTGTTGACCGTGACCAAAACGAAGACGGTAAATATACAACCAAAGATGGCAAGGATGATAACTTAACGTTAGCTTCAACCATTAAAGGTGTAAATATTGCTGTGAAAAAAATCTCTGATCTTGCATTAGAAGATAAATTCCCTGGCGGCGAACATTTAACTTATGGATTGAAAGATGGCGGTGTTGATTTAACAACAGAAGCCCTAAGCGATCAAGCCAAAACGGCAGTTAAAGAAGCCAAAGAACAAATCATCTCTGGTGACGTAAAAGTCCCAGACCAACCTTAGAAACAACTTAGTTGTTTAAATACATTAAACTATTTTTAGGAGGCTTTACAGAAATGAAAAAAGCAAAATTATTCGGTTTTAGTTTGATTGCATTAGGTTTATCAGTTTCACTTGCAGCATGTGGTGGTGGCAAAGGTAAAACCGCTGAAAGCGGCGGTGGCAAAGGGGATGCAGCGCATAGTGCTGTAATCATTACAGATACAGGCGGCGTGGATGACAAGTCGTTTAACCAATCTTCTTGGGAAGGATTGCAAGCTTGGGGTAAAGAACATGATTTACCAGAAGGTTCAAAAGGGTATGCATATATTCAATCGAATGATGCAGCTGACTATACAACGAATATTGACCAAGCGGTATCAAGTAAATTCAACACAATCTTTGGTATTGGCTACTTGCTAAAAGATGCAATTTCTTCTGCAGCAGATGCCAACCCTGATACAAACTTTGTTTTAATCGATGATCAAATCGATGGCAAAAAGAATGTCGTTTCTGCAACATTTAGAGATAATGAAGCAGCTTACTTAGCCGGTGTTGCTGCTGCAAACGAAACAAAAACGAACAAAGTCGGTTTTGTTGGTGGTGAAGAAGGGGTCGTAATTGACCGTTTCCAAGCTGGTTTTGAAAAAGGTGTGGCTGATGCTGCGAAAGAATTAGGTAAAGAAATTACTGTTGATACAAAATATGCGGCTTCATTTGCTGATCCTGCCAAAGGGAAAGCTTTAGCTGCTGCAATGTACCAAAACGGCGTTGATATCATCTTCCATGCTTCTGGTGCGACTGGACAAGGGGTCTTCCAAGAAGCAAAAGACTTGAATGAATCAGGTTCTGGCGACAAAGTTTGGGTAATCGGTGTTGACCGCGATCAAGATGCTGATGGCAAGTACAAAACAAAAGACGGCAAAGAAGACAACTTCACGTTAACTTCAACGCTTAAAGGTGTCGGCACAGCGGTTCAAGATATTGCCAACCGTGCGTTAGAAGACAAATTCCCTGGTGGCGAACATTTAGTTTATGGATTAAAAGATGGTGGCGTTGACTTAACAGACGGCTATTTAAACGACAAAACAAAAGAAGCTGTTAAAACAGCAAAAGATAAAGTAATCTCAGGTGACGTAAAAGTCCCAGAAAAACCAGAATAATTTAAGCTCCTAAATGAAAAAAGAAGGGCTCATTATTGTTCCTTCTAAAAATAAAGTGGTCCTTGGCAGCGACGGCTGCCAAGGAAACCCTTTATGATGTTTGGATTTTTAACTAAATAGTTGAGGTTCTTCAACTACTTAGTTAAGGGTCAAAATTACCCTCTAAAGTATTGCCAATATAATTTTGTTAGGAAGTGAATAGACCTTGTCTCAAGAAGAAAACGTAATTGAGATGCGTAAAATCACCAAAGAATTTGGGACGTTCAAAGCCAACGACCAAATTGATTTACAAGTAAAACCTGGTGAAATCCACGCACTGCTAGGTGAAAATGGTGCAGGCAAGTCGACCTTGATGAATATCTTATCAGGGCTATTGGAACCGACCTCAGGTGAGATTTATATGAATGGCGAAAAAGTCAACATTACAAGTCCTACTGCAGCCAATCGTTTAGGAATCGGAATGGTCCATCAGCATTTTATGTTAGTTGAAGCCTTTACTGTGACTGAAAATATTATCTTAGGTAGTGAACCTACCCATGGCGGTATTTTAGACCGGAAAAAAGCGAAAAAAGAGATTGAAGAAGTGTCTAAGCAATACGGGTTGGATGTAAATCCCAATGCCTATATTCGCGATATTTCTGTGGGTATGCAACAACGGGTTGAAATTTTAAAGACCTTATATCGCGGTGCGAACGTTTTAATTTTTGACGAACCAACCGCAGTATTAACGCCACAAGAAATTGATGAATTAATGATTATTTTGAAAGAACTAACCGATGAAGGCAAATCGATCATTTTAATTACACATAAGTTAGATGAAATTAAAAAAGTGGCGGACCGTTGTACGGTTATTCGCCGGGGGCAAAGTATTGGCACCGTCAATGTGAAAGATGTTTCTTCGCAACAGTTAGCCGATATGATGGTGGGTCGTTCTGTTTCTTTCAAAACAGAGAAAAAGCCAGCGCAACCGAAAGAAACAATTTTATCAATTAAAGATTTAGTAGTGAAAGAAAGCCGCGGCTTAGATGCAGTGAAAAATCTTAGCTTAGATGTCCGAGCAGGGGAAGTTGTTGGGATTGCGGGGATTGATGGCAATGGACAAACAGAATTAATCCAAGCCTTAGCAGGATTAACCAAAGTCGAAAACGGCTCCATTCATTTGAATGAAAAAGAAATTACTAATCGCAAACCTCGGGAAATTACGGAAATGGGTGTCGCCCACGTTCCTGAAGACCGACATAAATATGGCTTGGTATTAGAGATGACATTGGCTGAAAATATTGGCCTACAAACGTATTACCAAAAACCATACAGTTCAACAGGTATTTTAAACTATCGAATGATTAACAAACACGCCCGTGAATTAATTGAAGAATATGATGTACGGACTCCTAATGAATTAGTACCAGCTCGGGCGCTTTCAGGTGGGAATCAGCAAAAAGCGATTATTGCCCGAGAAGTTGACCGCGATCCAGATTTGTTGATTGTTTCTCAACCAACACGCGGTTTAGATGTCGGAGCTATTGAATACATTCATCGTCGACTAATTGAACAAAGAGATAAAAATAAAGCTGTTTTATTAGTAAGTTTTGAATTAGACGAAATTTTGAACGTTTCTGATCGTATCGCTGTTATTCATGCGGGGGAAATCGTCGGAATTGTTGATCCGAAAGAAACGACAGAAAATGAATTGGGCTTGTTAATGGCTGGCTACTCATTGGAAGAAGCCCGTGCTGAGTTATCAAAAGTAGAGGCAGGTGAAACTGTTGAATAATCGTTCTGAAAAAATAAGAAATATTTTAGTCCCTGTGTTATCTGTTATTATGGGTTTCCTCTTAGGGGCAATTATTATGGTTATCTTTGGCTATGACCCAGTGGCTGGGTATCAAGCGATGTTTGAAACAGCTTTCCAAGGAAAGAAAAGTATTGGTGAGATTTTTGTCACCGCAGCACCGTTGATTTTTACCGCTTTAGGATTCTCGGTGGCAAATTCGGCTGGATTCTTTAATATCGGGCTTTCTGGACAAGCCTTATGTGGTTGGGTGGCTAGTATTTGGGTCGCTTTATCCATGCCTGATGCCCCCCGGATGATTGCGTTGCCGGTGGCGATTATTGTTGGGGCAGTTGCAGGAGCTTTAGCAGCAGCCATTCCAGGTTTCTTGCGTGCCTATTTTGGGACGAGTGAAGTTATTGTTACGATTATGTTGAATTATATTTTATTATACACAGGAAATCATATTGCTAATAATGTCATGAAACCAAGTATTATGGCGAACAAAGGGATCACCAAAATGATTGGTGCGAATGCATCATTACGCTCACCGTTTTTAACAAGTATCAGTGATGGCTCTCGTTTGAACATCGGCATTTTCTTGGCCTTCATTTTCCTTATTCTTGTGTGGTTCTTGATGAAAAAAACAACGCTTGGTTTTGAAATTCGGTCGGTGGGGTTAAATCCATTTGCTTCTGAATATGCTGGAATGAGCAGCAAGCGAACGATTATTTTATCCATGATGATTTCAGGAACGCTGGCTGGTTTAGGTGGTGCGGTCCAAGGATTGGGGACTTTCCAAAACTTCTTTATTCAAAACACATCGTTGAGCATTGGGTTCGATGGTATGGCCGTGTCTCTATTAGGAGCAGGTAGCTCAATCGGGATTTTACTTTCCGCATTACTGTTTGGAATGTTAAAACTTGGTGGACAAGGAATGCCGTTGATAGCTGGTGTACCAACCGAATTAGTTGATGTTGTTATTGCAGCAATTATTTTCTTTGTGGGAATTAGTTATTTAATTCGTTTCTTGTTAGCAAAAGCGTCTGGTAGTAAAAAAGAAGTAGCGATTGTAGAAACAATTGAAGCGGCGCCAGACAAAAACAATCAAGAGGGGGGAGACATCTAATGGATTTAGCAACAATTTCCTCAATCATCACGCAAACATTAGTGTATGCAACTCCGCTCATCTTGACAGCATTAGGCGGAACGTTCTCAGAACGAAGTGGTGTGGTTAACGTTGGTTTGGAAGGTATTATGGTAATGGGCGCTTTCAGTTCGGTCGTTTTTAACTTGACGTTTGCTGATACATTTGGCGCGGCGACACCATGGATTGCTTGTTTAGTAGGAGGTGTTGTCGGGATTGTCTTTTCTCTCTTACATGCCGTTGCAACTATTAACTTACGAGCAGATCATATTATCAGTGGTACTGTCATTAACTTGATGGCACCGGCGCTAGGGGTTTTCCTAGTAAAAGTTATTTATCAAAAAGGACAAACAGATATGATTACACAATCATTTGGCTATTTTTCTTTCCCAGGATTGTCAAAAATTCCAGTGATTGGTGAACTATTCTTTGCAAAAACCTCTTTGCCAGCTTTCGTAGCAATTTTGATTGCGATTTTAGCTTGGTTTGTCATTTATAAAACACGTTTTGGCTTACGGTTACGTTCTGTGGGGGAACATCCACAAGCGGCAGATACATTGGGAATTAATGTCTACTTAATGCGTTATTCTGGCGTCTTGCTATCCGGCTTCTTAGGCGGTATGGGCGGAGCTGTCTTTGCTCAAAGTATTGCGGGTCGTTTTGGGATTACCACAATTGCAGGACAAGGGTTTATTTCAATGGCCGCAATGATCTTTGGTAAATGGAATCCACTTGGGGCAATGGGCGCAGCCTTATTCTTTGGCTTTGCACAAAACTTAAGTATTGCTGGGGAAAACCTACCAATTATTTCAGAAATTCCAAAAGTTTATCTACAAGCAGCACCATACGTATTGACCATTTTAGTCCTAGTTGTGTTCTTCGGAAAATCATCGGGACCAAAAGCGAACGGGAAAAATTACGTCAAAACGAAATAATAAAATAAATAGGCCCTCCGTCAAAGCGACGGGGGGCCATTTCTTTTCTTAAGATAATCAGTTGAACACAAGCGACATTAGGCACTGCTTCACTGCAAAAAAGCGAGTTGATAAAGATAACTTTACTTTTTTCTTTTGGCTGTTTTTTACAATTCGAAGGAAGTGTCGAAATTTTGAAAAAAACCAAACAGGTCTAGCAGCTTTTTTTCAAAAATCGTTGGTTTTTCTGCTATACTTTTGTTTGTAGTAAGCATAGGAAAAGTGGAGGACGTTCAATGAATAAAACACGCGTAGAAGCATTTAGTGATGCAGTCATTGCCATCATCATGACCATCATGATTTTAGAAATTAAAACCCCTCAAGTGGGTGTTTTGGCAGGTTTGATAGAAAATATCCCATATTTTTTATCGTTTATTGTCAGTTTTATTTTTATCTGTATCGCTTGGTACAATCATCATTACATAATGTCCGTAACTCATTGGTTTTCTAAAAAAGCGTTTTGGGCAAATAATTTTTGGTTATTCTCCATGGCCTTCATTCCGGTAGCAACTGCTTGGGTGAGTGAATTTTGGTGGATGCGGGCACCCGTTTATTTTTATCTTGTTGTGTATACGGTTTGGGATTTTGCTTACTTCTTGCTAACAAGGATCATTTATGAAGACAATGCAGTGAAAGATCCACAAGGTGCAGCTAAGTTAAGAAAATCGAAATCTTATAGTAAGGCAACAAAAATCATTCATCTTTGTCTTTTCGCAATCGGATATATCGGCATTTATTTTTATCCGCCCATTGGCATTGGTGTGATTTTATCAGAAGCGGTTATCTGGTATTTAAATGTGCCAAAAGAGGGAGACCGCTTGGAGTGTTAAAAGTTTCGATTGGATAAAGAGTCGTGTTCTTTTTAAGGAGCAGGCTATTCGAAAAAAACAATAAAAAAGTTTCCTAATTACGGTGGGAGACTTTTTTTCTTTCAGTTTTTAAGCCCTGCTAAAATCGAAGGAATCAGTGAAAATTTTAATGCTCTTTCAGGCAATAATAGCGGATTCATGGTATAATTGAAGAGCTGAGAATAAATAGATTATTCTGTTTGATTCTCGAGACTATTTAAAAGGCTAGCGTAAAATAATTGTCATTCTTGACGTATTTACGACCTTAGAGGAGGAAGCAAGTGTGTTTAAACGTGTTCATTTAATCGTACTAGATTCAGTCGGTATTGGTGAAGCACCAGATGCTGAAAAATTTGGAGATGTCGGCAGTGATACACTAGGTCATATTGCCAAAGAAGCGGGACTAACCATTCCTCATTTAGAAAAACTTGGATTGGGAACTATTGCTCCTTTAACAGGTGTCAAAGCAGTGGCAGACCACGATGGCTATGCCACCAAATTAGAAGAAATTTCTGTTGGAAAAGATACTATGACCGGTCACTGGGAAATTATGGGCTTGAACATCAAAAAACCTTTTCGAGTATTCCCAAACGGCTTTCCTGAAGAATTGCTGAAACAAATTGAAGATTTTTCTGGGCGAAAAGTTGTTTGTAACAAACCATATAGCGGGACAGCAGTCATTGATGATTACGGCGAACATCAAATGAAAACAGGGGATTTAATCGTTTATACTTCAGCGGACCCTGTTTTACAAATTGCGGCGCATGAAGACATTATTCCATTAGAAGAATTGTATAAAATTTGTCAATATGTTCGTGACATTACGAAAGACGAACCTTATATGATTGGTCGGATTATCGCTCGCCCGTATGTTGGTGAACCAGGTAATTTCACTCGAACCAGTAACCGTCATGACTATGCTCTAGATCCTTTTGGCCATACTGTTTTAGATTCGTTAAAAGAAAACGGCAATGATGTGATCGCTGTTGGGAAAATTAACGACATCTTTAATGGACAAGGAATTACTGAAGCTATCCGCACGAAGAGCAATATGGATGGGGTGGATCAATTATTAACGGTCATGAATAAAGATTTCACAGGTTTAAGTTTTACTAACTTAGTGGATTTCGATGCGCTGTATGGCCACCGTCGTGATGTGAAGGGCTATGCAAAAGCCATCGAAGATTTTGATGGTCGTTTGCCAGAGATTATGGCAGCTATGGCCGAAGATGATTTGCTTTTAATTACAGCAGATCACGGGAATGACCCAACTTTCCCAGGAACAGACCACACACGTGAATATGTGCCTTTATTGGCTTATAGTAAAAAAATGACAAAACAAGGCAGCTTGCCACAAGGATTTTATTCAGATATTTCAGCAACGATTGCTGAAAACTTTGAAGTTCCTGCAACGGAAAACGGTCAAAGCTTTTTAAATCAATTACAATAATTCGAGGAGGCAACACATGACAACGTTAACGAACCATTTAAACGAAACAACTGAGTTTTTGAAAGAAAAAGGGGTGCAACAAGCAGACTTCGGTCTAATCTTAGGTTCAGGGTTAGGTGAATTAGCTAATGAAATAACCGATGCGATTGCTATTCCTTTCTCTGAAATTCCCCATTTTTCTGTTTCAACAGTCGTTGGACATGCTGGACAATTAGTTTACGGAACGCTTTCTGGAAAAAAAGTTTTGGCGATGCAAGGACGTTTTCATTATTATGAAGGACATTCGATGCAAACGGTCACTTATCCCGTTCGTGTGATGGCTGCTTTAGGCATTCATTCAATGATTGTAACCAACGCAGCTGGTGGCGTAAATGAAACATATACACCGGGGAATTTGATGTTAATCAATGACCACATTAATTTTACAGGCGATAATCCGTTAATTGGTGAAAATGATGAAGAAATCGGGCCGCGTTTTCCAGATATGAGTCATGCTTACACGCAAGAATATCGGGAAGTGGCAAAAAAAGTGGCTGCGGAACAAAATATTGACTTAAAAGAAGGCGTGTATATGGGCTTTTCTGGCCCGACATATGAAACGCCTGCAGAAATTCGGATGTCACGGACGATGGGTGCAGATGCAGTTGGCATGTCAACTGTTTCGGAGGTCATTGTAGCTGTGCATAGTGGCATGAAAGTACTAGGCATCTCTTGTATTACGAATTTAGCAGCTGGTATGCAAAGTAGCTTAAATCATGCAGAAGTAGTTGAAACAACTGAACGCGTTAAAGGACAATTCAAAGAGTTAGTGAAAGCAACACTAGCAGCTTTATAAAAAAGGAGTAAACCAGAATGAGTGTGCATATCGAAGCAAAACCAGGTGAAATTGCCGATAAAATTTTACTACCAGGGGATCCCCTCCGAGCAAAATATATTGCGGAAACTTTTTTGGAGAATCCTGTCTGCTATAATCAAGTTCGTGGGATGTTAGGTTACACAGGAACGTATAAGGGACAGCGTGTTTCGGTCCAAGGAACAGGGATGGGGATGCCTTCAGCAGGTATTTATGCCCATGAGTTAATTAACTCTTACGATGTGAAGAAGTTAATTCGTGTTGGTACGTGTGGTTCTATTTCAGAAAAAGTCAACGTTCGTGAATTAGTTATCGCACAAGCAGCAGCGACACCTTCTTCCGCGATTCGCAATGATTTTCCTAAATATGATTTTCCACAAATTGCGAGCTTTGATCTTTTACTCAAATCTTACGAAATTGCTAAAGCAAAAGGCTTTACTACCCATGTTGGTAACGTATTGTCAGATGATGTTTTTTACAAAGATAGCTTAGATGATGTCTTTCGTTTAGGTCGATACGGGGTATTAGCGATTGAAATGGAAGCGGCAATGTTATATTATTTAGCAGCAAAATTTGATGTAGAAGCATTGGCGATTATGACGGTGAGTGATAGCTTGGTGACAGGCGAAGAAACAACGGCAGAAGAACGCCAAACGACGTTTAATGAAATGATTGAAGTTGGTTTAGAAACGGCAATTGCTAATTAAAAAAATGCTTGGATGATTATTTTCATCCAAGCATTTTTTTTAATTTAAGAGCGCTTTTTTTACATCTTCAACAATTTGAGTATTCGCAATAGGTCCATTGTATAACCAACTACTTTTTTTATCATAGGTATGAACTTGGTTATTTTTCACAGCAGGTAAGTTCTTCCAAATTGCTTCTTGGAAAAGAGGTGCTGATTCATCGCTGTTTACAAGGAAAATGTGGTCTGCGTCAAGCTCAGCTAATTTTTCTAAAGAAACTTGATTCCAATCCGCATTGGCGTTTTTAGAAATTTCTTCCACTAATTTTGGAACTTGGAGGCCTAAGTCCTGATAGAGCACGGTTCCGCTTGAGCGATTATCGCTAACCATAAAGACTTGGTTGTTGGTTACCCATAAGACTGCCGCAGATTTGCCAGCATCTTTTTTGCCAAGGTCTTCTTGGACGCCTTTGGTTAAGGTATCATAATCTTCTAACACTTTTTTCGCTTGTTCTTTTTTATCTAAAACAGTAGCAATATCTTCCAATTGATCACGCCAGGTGACATTTTCGCCGTTTTTGACTACATAAGTTGGCGCAATTTTACTGTATTCTTTGTATTTACCGCCTTCAACTAGAGCAGATGAACTGATTAATAATAAGTCAGGTTCAAATTTTAAAACCGCTTCATATGGCAAGTCATAGGAAATAGTGGGGACATCTTTCAATTCTTTCGCTAAATAATCTTGAATGCTGCCTTGTCCAACTGTCCATTGTGCCACTGGTTTTTCTCCTAGTGCAACTAGATAATCTTCTAAATAACTCGCAATAATCCGTTTGGGTTTCGCGGGGACGGTTACTTTATTGCCTAAGGTATCTGTTACTTCATGTGTTTTGTCAGCGTTGTTGGCTTCTTTATTCGTATTACCACAAGCTGCGAGTAAGAATGAACCAAGAAGAAGGGTGGTACCAATTAGGACCGTCTTTTTTAAAAGTTTCATTGTGTAACTCCTTTATTTTTAGTTGATAACGATTCTCATTATCATTTAAAAACGACCGTTTGTCAATCATCGCTTGCTTTTTTGAGCAAATAAGTTGCATTTTTTAGATAATTCGTTTTTTGATTGGAAGAAACATTGCTTTTTAAGGAAGGGTCTTTTATAATCAAGGAACAATGAGTGAGAACGATTATCAATAAATGTAAAATAACG
The DNA here is from genome assembly GCF_018919685.1 of Enterococcus sp. S183_ASV_20. NCBI lineage: Bacteria > Bacillati > Bacillota > Bacilli > Lactobacillales > Enterococcaceae > Enterococcus > Enterococcus sp. S183_ASV_20. The sequence continues at coordinate 64,031 of NZ_JAHLRI010000008.1, read as the reverse complement.
ACAGAAAAATTAAAGAGGAATGGTTATGAATTATTTAGAGGCAGAGGACTTAACTACAGGATATGGTCGTCAAGTGATTAGTGAAGCGCTGAACTGTTCATTTGAAGCGGGAACTATTACAAGTATTATTGGACCAAATGGTTGTGGCAAATCGACCTTGTTAAAAACACTTGCGCGTATTTTGCCAGCTGAGAAAGGCAAGGTGTTCATTAAGAACCAAGAACTTCAACATTTTTCTTCAAAAGAAGTGGCGCAAGAACTAGCGATCTTATCACAAACGCCAGAAAATACAATCGATTTATCTGTTTTTGACCTCGTCTCTTTCGGGCGATATCCTTATCAATCGGGCTGGAAAAGTGTCACCACAGAAGATCAAGAGTACATACAATGGGCATTAGAATTAACAGGCTTAACTGAGTTAGCTAGAGAGTCTGTGGCAATTTTATCAGGTGGGCAACGCCAACGGGTTTGGATTGCTATGGCGCTAGTGCAGGATACAGATATTTTAATTTTAGATGAACCGACCACCTATTTGGATCCAGCGCATCAGCTAGAAATTTTAAATGTGTTAAAACGAATTAATCAAGAACATCAGAAAACTATCGTGATGACGATTCATGATATTAATTTAGCTTCTCGTTTTTCTGATCGCGTGATTGCGATGAAAGAGGGAAAGATTATCAATGAGGGAACACCGCAAGAAGTGATTACTGTTACTGGCTTAGCAGATGTTTTCGCTATTCAAGCAGAAATTAGTTATCATAGTCAGACACAGCGGCCACTAGTGCTTTCTTATGAGTTGATGGAAATGGAGCTGGATGGATGAAAGGCATAAGCGGATTTTATAGACACCAATGGCAAGTGTTACTTGTCTGTCTTTTTTTGCTAATTGGGACAATGCTTCTGTCATTGATGTTTGGTGCGACGTCGGTTTCGATTCAAACGATTATTGAATCATTTACGCACTTCGATGCGACCAATCAAGCGCATCAAGTCATCCAAACGGTTCGGTTGCCGCGGATTTTAGGGGCCGCTTTTGTGGGGGCAAGTTTAGCAGTGAGTGGGGCGTTAGCGCAAGGGATTACGCAAAACCCATTGGCAGATTCTGGCTTGCTGGGTATCAATGCTGGGGCTGGCTTGGGCTTAGCGCTTGTTTTTGCTTTCCTCCCTCAGGCAAGTTATTGGTGGCTTTTAGTTGTTTCTTTTCTTGGTGCCGGCGTGAGTGTGGCACTGATTTATTATCTTTCTAATCATTCAATTCGAGGAGCAAGCCCCATGCGTCTGACCTTAGTGGGAGCTGGTATTAGTGCCCTTTTTTTATCATTTAGTCAATTCTTAGCCATTCAGTTCAATTTGAGTCAAGAGTTAACGTTTTGGTTTCTTGGCGGTGTCAGCGTTATTTCTTGGGCACAATTAAAAATAGTCGTCCCGATCTTTCTGGGCGCATTTGCATTAGCAATTCTGATTAGTCCGTCGGTGACTATTTTACGTTTTGGCGATGATGCAACAATTGGTTTAGGGCGAAATCCGCAGCGTATTCGGTTGTTTGCCAGTATAACGATTTTGCTTTTATCAGGATTGTCTGTGGCGCTGGTTGGCTCGGTCAGTTTTGTTGGTTTGGTGGTGCCTCATGTGATGCGAACAGTTTCTGGAGAAAATTACCGTCGCTTGATTCCGTTCTCGGCGTTAGGCGGTGCGCTCCTCGTTTTGGTGGCAGATTTAATCGCTCGAATGGTGAATCCGCCTTTTGAAACACCATTTGGGATTATCACGGCCTTAATTGGCATCCCATTCTTTCTTTATTTATTTCGTAAAGGAGGGCAACTAGGATGACACAGAAAAAAGTGTCTCGTTGGGTGGCTATCTTAATAGTTGGGCTTATCCTAACTGCTTGTATCAGTTTAACGCAAGGGGAATTATCTGTTTCCGTCATGGATTTAAAAGCCCTTCTTTTGGGACAGGGAAGTCAGGCCAAACAACTGTTAGTTTGGGATTTTCGGTTACCACGGATTGTGCTTGCGGTCCTAGCGGGCGCAGCTTTAGGCTTAAGCGGCGCTATTCTTCAAGGGATTACTCGGAATCCGTTAGCAGATACTGGGATTTTAGGCATTAATGCGGGTGCGGGTTTGGCAGTGATTTTGTTTATTAGTTTTGTTGAGACGACAAGTATCACAACGTTTGCACTTCCACTCGTGGCCTTAGTTGGCGGCTTGCTAGCGGCTGTTGGGATTTTAGTAATCGCGTATCATCATCGTTTAGGATTGACGCCAGTTCGAATGGTCTTAGCGGGTGTCATTTTGAGTACGGGTATTTCAGCACTCACCTTATTAATTACATCAAAAATTGACACTGAAAAGTACCGTTTTGTTACAATGTGGCAAGCAGGCAGTATCTGGGGCAGTAATTGGTTCTTTGTGGGCGCTTTGTTGCCTTGGCTAGTCATCGGGTTCTTTTTTGCGATGAAGCGTCATCGTCTGTTGGATATTTTACAATTGGGGGACGAAACAGCTATTTCTGTAGGTATTGCTGTGAAAAAAGAACGAATCGTTTCGTTGCTGTTAGCGGTGATGTTGGCGGCTTCAGCGATTTCCGTTACAGGGGGAATTAATTTTTTAGGTTTACTTGCGCCACATATTGCTCGCAAATGTGGTTTTACGCAACAAAAACAGGTATTGCCATTGGCGGCGTTGTTTGGGAGTTTACTTTTATTGGTTAGTGACACGATTGGTCGGCTATTGCCTGGCAATGGAGAAATGCCTGCAGGGATTATTGTTGCGATCATCGGTGCGCCTTATTTTCTTTATTTGTTAATCAAAACAAGCGATTCGTTATAAAAAAGAATCAAAAGCTGGGTCAAGCGATCGTTGTGAAAGCAACTGTCATTTGCTCGGCTTTTTTATTGGCGGATTTTTGAAAAAATAGTATGATAAATGCGTAAGAGGATTGAATGGAGGATGAAAGAATGGAAAACTTTAATTTTTATGTACCAACAGACATCCGTTTTGGGAAAGATCGTTTAGACGAATTACCTGCTGTGTTAGATCAATTTGGCAAAAATGTCTTACTTGTTTATGGTGGCGGTAGTATCAAACGTAATGGCTTGTACCAACAAATTACTGATTTGGCCCAAAAAAACGGGCATACACTGATTGAGTTGAGCGGTGTCGAACCAAACCCGCGCATTGAAACCGTTAGAAAAGGAATTGAGTTGTGTAAAGAAAACCAAGTCGATGTTATTTTAGCAGTTGGCGGTGGTTCAACCATTGATTGTTCCAAAGCAATTGCTGCGGGCTTTTATTCGGAAGAAGATATCTGGACAGTTATTGCAGCCAGAAAAGGGTATACTGGTCCTGCTTTACCAATCGTGACCATCTTGACTTTAGCAGCGACAGGTAGTGAAATGAACGCAGGTGCTGTCATTTCTAACTTAGAAACCAATCAAAAATTAGGCTTTGGTGGTCCGAATATGATTCCAAAAGTTTCGTTCTTGGATCCAACGAATACTTTTACGGTTCCTAAAAATCAAACAGCAGCTGGCTCAGCGGATATTTTCAGTCATTTGATTGAAAACTATTTTAGTATTTCGACAGGCACGGACGTCCAAGATTTTGTGTCGGAAGGCTTAATGCGAACGGTTATCAAAAATTGTCCCATTGCTTTAGAAAATCCAGAAGATTATGATGCACGTGCTAATTTAATGTGGGCAAGTAGTTTAGCCTTAAATGGTTTAACAGGGCGCGGCAAACAAGGTGTTTGGTCTTGTCACCCCATGGAACATGAATTAAGTGCGTTTTATGACATTACGCATGGGATTGGCTTAGCAATTTTAACGCCTCGTTGGATGAATTACGTTTTGTCTGAACAAACCGTTGGCAAGTTTGCACAGTTTGCTCGAAATGTTTGGGGAATAGTCGAACAAGAAGAGGAAGTAGCAGCGAAAAAAGGTATTCAAGCATTGTATGATTACTTTGTGGCTTGTGGCATTCCAATGACATTACCAGAAGTTGGCATCGAAGCAGATAAATTTGAAGAAATGGCACAACAAGCTGTGGCCCATAGTGCAATTGCTGAAAAGGCTTATGTACCATTGGATGCAGCGGATATAGTAGCGATTTATAAAGATTGTTTAACCGAAAGTCAATTTATTTAATCCATAAAAAAGCGGTTTGCCTTGGCAAACCGCTTTTGTTAATAAGAAACAAGTTCTTATAAGTAGTATTTTTCTTTCACAGTTAAATCATCGTTTAATTCATAAACTAATGGTTTACCTGTTGGGATTTCAAGATCCATAATATCTTCATCAGAAATGCCTTCGATGTGTTTAGCTAAAGCACGTAATGAATTACCATGAGCCGCTACTAAGACAGTTTTGTTGTCTTTTAAAGCTGGCGCAATTTCATCTTGCCAGAATGGTAATGCACGTTCCAAAGTAACTTTCAAGTTTTCGCCACCAGGAATATCGCGTTGGTCTAACATTGCATAACGACGGTCGTTTGCTGCAGAACCTTCATCTGTTGCTTCCATTAATGGAGGAAGAGTATCGTAAGAACGACGCCAGATGTGGACTTGTTCGTCTCCGTATTTTTCAGCAGTTTCTTTTTTGTTTAGTCCTTGTAATTTACCATAGTGACGTTCGTTTAAGCGCCAAGATTTGATTTGAGGTACCCATAATTGATCTGAGTATTCTAGTAAATAGTTACAAGTTTTGATGGCACGAGTTAAAACAGAAGTATAAGCAACGTCGAATTCGATGCCTGCTTCTTTAATTTTACGGCCGCCTTCTTTTGCTTCTTCAACACCTTCAGGTGCTAAATCTACGTCAGCCCATCCAGTAAATTGGTTTAAGGCATTCCATTCGCTAAGTCCATGACGAGAAAAAACTAATTTTGGCATGTATAAGCTCTCCTTTGAGTTTAGTTTTCTGAAAATAAGATTTCCACGTTTATTGTACACCGTTTTGCGCAAGATTTCCAATGGAAAATAGTAAAAAAACGTGAAAGTTGCTGAAAAATTAGAGTGAAATCGAATCAAAAAAGAAGCCCCATCTGAAGGACTTCTTTTTTATTCTTAGGAATACAGCCGCTCGACATCTGTCTCAGGTAAATTGATGTACTTATAACAAGTGCCCACCGAAACGCCGCATTTATTAGAAATAAATTGGATTGTTTCTTTGTTTTCGTAATATAATGCACGTATTTTGCGGACGGTGCGTCCATCGATTTTTGGACGTCCACCTACTTTTCCGTTTTCACGAGCTTTGTGGAGCCCGACGAGTGTTCGTTCTTTAATTAGTGCACATTCCATCGCAGATAAGCTCTCCATTAATTGGAAATAGGCTTCACCTGTTGGAAGGTGAGTATCAATTCCTTCTGAAATGCTGACAAAATCAACTTGTTTTTCCTTTAACATTTTCATAAAGTCTGTTAATTGGCGGGTTGTTTTACCTAAATGGTGCAATTTACAAACAATAAGTGTATCCCCAGCAGAAAGAAGTTTTTCGACTTCGTCTAAGACACTGATCTCCGCTTGAGGATCAAATGTCTCTTGGAAAATATCATCACAACCAAACGATTGGAGAGTGGTTAGTTGATTTTTTAAATCGTCTTCAATAATAGTTGTGCGTGCATAACCAATTCGTTTCATATATTATCCTTCCTATATAAATAATCTTTTTTCACACATTCTTAACGTGCGGGAACATGTAAGGTTTTCGGTCCATCTTCATAACCGACGATTACCATAGAAACCATATTTAAAAATAAGCCGTGTTCAACGACGCCAACCAAGTTGTCTAAATAAGAACCTAAAGCTTCTGGATCTGTAATTTTTTCTAAATGCAAATCGATGATATGGTGGCCTCCATCTGTTATTAATGTTTCGCCAGCAGCGTTTAAACGAAGTGTTGGGTGATAGCCTTTTTCTTCAAATAAATGCACTAGTTGGCGGCTGCCATAAGGAACAACCTCAACTGGAAGTGGGAAAGCCCCTAAATCGTCCACCATTTTTGATTTATCCACAATCCAAATACATTTCTTTGAATAAGTGGCCACAATTTTTTCAAAAAGTAAGGCAGCGCCACCGCCTTTGATTCCTTGAAAATCAGCGCTGATTTCATCGGCGCCATCAATCGTAAGATCCACATACGGAACCTCATCAATACTTTTTAAAGGAATGCCCAAGGCCAAGGCTTGTTTCTCTGTTTCTTTTGAAGTAGTAACCCCTACGATTGACAATCCTTCTTCTTTTACGCGACGACCAATTTCGTCTACCATAAATTTTGCTGTTGAGCCAGTACCCAAACCGACAATCATGCCGTCTTCTACATATTTTGCAGCTTCGATTCCTACCATTTGTTTCAGATTCATCGCTGTTTTCCGCCCCCTTCAATAGTCAAAGATATTGTACCGTTATTTAACTAAAAAAGATAGAAAGTTTTTGAAAAAGTCATAAAAATTTTTAAAGGAAAAGTACGTTTAAATAGAAGGAAAATCTTTTTTTCGAAAGGCGAAAGAAGAGGGTTGACAGCTGATACTTATCGTGGTATCCTAACAAAGGTGCTTTATCTACAGGTTCCTTATAGGGACGTGCTGACTGTCTATCAAAGCATATTTGATAAAGAGTGCAGAGATTGCATTATTTTTTATCGCGAAAAAAGAACCACCTGGATGTGTGGAACTAGAAGCGAAGTAAGGAAGGAGGAGAACAAGGAATGCCTACAATTAACCAATTAGTACGTAAACCTCGTAAATCTAAAGTAGAAAAATCTGATTCACCAGCCTTAAACAAAGGATATAACAGTTTTAAGAAAACTCAAACAAACGTTAACTCTCCGCAAAAACGTGGAGTTTGTACACGTGTGGGTACGATGACACCTAAAAAACCGAACTCAGCTTTACGTAAATATGCCCGTGTTCGTTTGTCAAACTTAATCGAAGTTACAGCTTATATCCCAGGTATCGGTCACAACTTACAAGAACACAGCGTGGTATTATTACGTGGTGGACGTGTAAAAGACTTACCAGGGGTACGTTACCATATCGTTCGTGGTGCGCTTGATACTGCCGGTGTTAACGACCGTAAACAAAGCCGCTCTAAATACGGTACAAAACGTCCTAAAGCTTAATTATAATAAGACAATAACAACTTGAAAAATCATATTTCGGAAGGAGGAGTTACGGATGCCTCGTAAAGGTCCTGTTGCAAAACGTGATGTTTTACCAGATCCAATTTATAACTCAAAATTAGTAACTCGCTTAATCAACCGTGTAATGGTTGACGGTAAACGCGGGATTGCTGCTAACATTATCTATAATTCATTTGATATCATCAAAGAATCTACAGGTAACGATCCATTGGAAGTTTTTGAACAAGCAATGAAAAACGTTATGCCTGTTCTTGAAGTTAAAGCACGTCGTGTTGGGGGTTCTAACTACCAAGTACCAGTTGAAGTTCGTCCAGAACGTCGTACAACTTTAGGTTTACGTTGGGTAGTTAACTACGCACGTCTACGTGGTGAACACACAATGGAAGAACGTCTAGCGAAAGAAATCATGGATGCTGCTAACAACACTGGCGCTTCTGTTAAAAAACGCGAAGACACACACAAAATGGCAGACGCAAACCGCGCATTTGCTCATTATCGTTGGTAAGATCCTCTCTGTCTGTCGCGTAAAGTGGCAGCAGAAAGTCAATTTACAATCGATTTAAATAAAGAGAGGAGTAAACATACAAAATGGCAAGAGAATTTTCACTTGAAAAAACTCGTAACATTGGTATCATGGCCCACGTTGATGCTGGTAAAACAACAACAACTGAGCGTATCTTGTACTACACTGGTAAAATCCATAAAATCGGTGAAACCCATGAAGGTGCTTCACAAATGGACTGGATGGAACAAGAACAAGAACGTGGTATCACGATTACATCCGCTGCGACAACTGCACAGTGGAAAGGCTACCGTGTAAATATCATCGATACTCCAGGACACGTGGACTTCACAATTGAAGTACAACGTTCTCTACGCGTATTAGATGGTGCGGTAACAGTTCTTGACTCTCAATCAGGTGTAGAACCTCAAACAGAAACTGTTTGGCGTCAAGCGACTGAATATAAAGTTCCTCGTATTGTATTCTGTAACAAAATGGATAAAATCGGTGCGGACTTCTTCTATTCAGTAGAATCATTACATGATCGTTTACAAGCAAACGCTCATCCAATTCAAATTCCAATCGGAGCTGAAGAAGACTTCACTGGAATCATTGACTTGATTAAAATGAAAGCTGAAATCTACACAAATGATTTGGGAACAGATATTCAAGAAACTGATATTCCTGAAGATTATTTAGAAAAAGCGCAAGAATGGCGCGAAAAATTAGTTGAAGCTGTTGCTGAAACTGACGAAGACTTAATGATGAAATATCTTGAAGGTGAAGAAATCACTGAAGAAGAATTAGTCGCTGGTATCCGTCAAGCAACAATCAACGTTGAGTTCTTCCCTGTATTAGCTGGTTCAGCATTCAAGAATAAAGGGGTTCAATTAATGTTGGACGCTGTTCTTGATTACTTACCATCTCCATTAGATATCGATGCTATCAAAGGGATCGATACTAAAACAGACGAAGAAACAACTCGTCCAGCTGATGACGAAGCACCTTTCGCTTCATTAGCATTTAAAGTTATGACTGACCCATTCGTAGGTCGTTTAACTTTCTTCCGTGTTTATTCTGGTGTCCTTGAAAGTGGTTCATACGTATTGAACGCTTCAAAAGGCAAAAAAGAACGTATCGGTCGTATCCTACAAATGCACGCCAACACTCGTCAAGAAATTGACAAAGTGTACTCTGGTGATATCGCTGCTGCTGTTGGTCTGAAAGACACAACAACTGGTGATACATTATGTGCATTAGATGCACCAGTTATTCTTGAATCTATTGAATTCCCTGATCCAGTTATCCAAGTCGCTGTTGAACCTAAATCAAAAGCTGACCAAGATAAAATGGGCGTGGCTCTACAAAAACTTGCTGAAGAAGATCCATCATTCCGCGTTGAAACAAACGTTGAAACTGGTGAAACAGTTATCTCTGGTATGGGTGAATTGCACTTAGACGTTTTAGTAGACCGTATGAAACGTGAATTCAAAGTTGAAGCTAACGTAGGTGCTCCTCAAGTATCTTACCGCGAAACATTCCGTGCTGCGACTAAAGCAGAAGGTAAATTCGTTCGTCAGTCTGGTGGTAAAGGACAATACGGTCACGTATGGGTTGAATTTACACCAAATGAAGAAGGTAAAGGCTTCGAGTTTGAAAACGCAATTGTCGGTGGTGTGGTTCCTCGTGAATACATCCCAGCAGTTGAAAAAGGGTTAGAAGATTCTATGAACAACGGTGTTCTTGCTGGTTATCCATTAGTTGATATCAAAGCAAAACTTTACGATGGTTCATACCACGATGTCGATTCAAATGAAACGGCCTTCCGTGTAGCTGCTTCTATGGCATTGAAAGCTGCGGCTAAAAATGCAAACCCAGTTATTTTAGAACCAATGATGAAAGTTACAATTACTGTTCCTGAAGATTACTTAGGTGATATCATGGGACACGTAACAAGTCGTCGTGGACGTGTTGAAGGTATGGAAGCACACGGTAACTCTCAAATCGTTAATGCGATGGTACCTTTAGCTGAAATGTTTGGTTATGCTACAACATTACGTTCAGCAACACAAGGACGCGGTACATTTATGATGGTATTTGACCACTATGAAGACGTACCTAAGTCTGTTCAAGAAGAAATCATCAAGAAAAACGGCGGCAACGCATAATTTTCCTTGAGAATAAAAGGTTTGTTTTTAGAACTATCCTTTTTTCAAGATTTCGTGTAAAATAGCTTATGATGATCAGACGATTTTTAGTAACGTCTATCACATATAAAACAAACAATAAAATTTATATTTTTAGGAGGAACATTCAAAATGGCAAAAGAAAAATTTGACCGTTCTAAATCCCATGTTAACATTGGTACTATCGGACACGTTGACCATGGTAAAACTACATTAACAGCTGCAATTGCTACTGTATTATCAAAACACGGTGGCGGGGAAGCACAAAGCTACGATTCTATCGATAACGCTCCAGAAGAAAAAGAACGTGGAATCACAATCAACACTTCTCATATCGAATATGAAACTGAAACTCGTCACTATGCACACGTTGACTGCCCAGGACACGCGGACTACGTTAAAAACATGATCACTGGTGCTGCTCAAATGGACGGAGCTATCTTAGTAGTTTCTGCTGCTGATGGTCCTATGCCTCAAACACGTGAACATATCTTATTATCACGTAACGTTGGTGTACCATACATCGTTGTATTCTTAAACAAAATGGATATGGTTGATGACGAAGAATTATTAGAATTAGTAGAAATGGAAGTTCGTGACTTATTATCAGAATACGATTTCCCAGGCGATGATGTTCCAGTTATCGCAGGTTCTGCTTTGAAAGCTTTAGAAGGCGACGAGTCTTATGAAGAAAAAATCTTAGAATTAATGGCTGCAGTTGACGAATATATCCCAACTCCAGAACGTGATACTGACAAACCATTCATGATGCCAGTCGAAGACGTATTCTCAATCACTGGACGTGGTACTGTTGCTACAGGCCGTGTTGAACGTGGTGAAGTTCGCGTTGGTGACGAAGTTGAAATCGTTGGTATTAAAGACGAAACATCTAAAACAACTGTTACAGGTGTTGAAATGTTCCGTAAATTATTAGACTACGCTGAAGCAGGCGACAACATCGGTGCTTTATTACGTGGTGTAGCACGTGAAGATATCGAACGTGGACAAGTATTAGCTAAACCAGCTACAATCACTCCACACACAAAATTCAAAGCTGAAGTATACGTATTATCAAAAGAAGAAGGCGGACGTCATACTCCATTCTTCACTAACTACCGTCCTCAATTCTACTTCCGTACAACAGACGTTACTGGTGTTGTAGAATTGCCAGAAGGTACTGAAATGGTAATGCCTGGTGATAACGTTGCTATGGACGTTGAATTAATTCACCCAATCGCTATCGAAGACGGAACTCGTTTCTCTATTCGTGAAGGCGGACGTACTGTAGGTTCAGGCGTTGTTACTGAAATCGTTAAATAATTAACTTTTTAACTATAGCTTTAACCAGCGTAAAAAACTGGGGTATTCGGACGTAAGGCCAGAGAATTTATTCTCTGGTCTTTTTTTTGTTTAGAAATTGGCTGGCTAAAAAATAAGCCAATTGGCTGTTTTAGCAGACTTGTTTCTTCCGTATACTTGGAGAAAAAGGTTAGGTGATTTAATGGAAAAAGTATTGACGATTGCAGGCTCCGATTCAACTGGAGGGGCAGGGATTCAAGCAGATTTAAAAACATTTGAAGAGTATGGAGTTTTTGGGTTTTCAAGTTTAACCTCGATTGTGACGATGGATCCTACGACAGGCTGGTCGCATGAAGTGACTGAATTGCCAGAAACGCTCTTAGAAAAACAATTGATTTCGGTTTTTGCAGGCGGTCCAGTAGCGGCTTTGAAAACAGGGATGATGGGTAATGAACAAAATATTAAAATGGCTAGTAAGTACATTAAACAAGAAAAAATTCAAAAAGTCGTGATTGACCCAGTCATTGCTTGTAAGGGAACGGCGCAAATTCTGCAACCCAAAAGTGTGGAAGGCCTAAAAAACGATTTACTGCCATTAGCATTAGTTGCCACGCCTAATTTAATTGAAGCGGGCATCTTATCTGGTTTAGGCGAAATTTCTTCCGTGGCGGAGATGGAAGAAGCGGCAAAACGAATTGTACAAATGGGAGCCAAACATGTCGTGGTTAAAGGGGGACATCGCTTAGCTGGGGAAAAAGCACTGGACTTATTTTACGATGGTCACACCGCGCATCTTTTGGAAAATGAATTATATCCTACTGATTATAATCATGGTGCAGGTTGTACTTTTTCAGCGGCGATCACAGCTGGCTTGGCGAAAGGTTATTCGGTGTTAGAAGCAGTAACTTTAGCGAAAAAATTTGTAGCGGCGGCGATTAAACACGGTATTCAAGTTAATCCTTATGTGGGGCACGTGTGGCATGGCGCATACACTCATGCGGAACAACGGATGCGTAAGAAAGAATAATATTTAGAACTAGAGGAGTCTGTCAAGGACTGGCTCTAGTTTTTTTGTGATAAAGAATAACAATAGTAGGTATTACGTTAAAAGAATGTTCAAATTTTTAAAAGAGGAGTAGAATAGAACTGTAATTGCAAAAAAAGAAGCGGAACATAGAAGGGGTGTTAACTTTTCTGTGCTTCAGTTTAGAACGGACTGTGGTGTTTGTTTTGACGAACTACCGGAAAGCGACTTCTTTTTGTTTTGGCTTCAAATGGTATTTAATGGAGGGAATGCAATGTTAGAAAAAGAAACGTACAGTCAACTGTTTAAATGGTCTTTTTCAAAAAAGACACAAGTCACATACTGGGATGGTACCGTCAAAGAGTATGGGCAAGGGTCGGGGGATCCGGTTTTTAAAATTGTATTCAATGAAAAAATTCCTGTGAAGGATTTACTGAATAACGCTTCGTTAACTTTAGGGGAAGCCTACATGGATCGCAAAATTGAAATCGAAGGCGATATCCAAGCACTGATTTATGATGTGTATAACCAAAAGGATAGCTTTTTACACAATGCTAAATTTATTAAATGGCTTCCTAAAGAAAGTCATTCAAAAAAACGCTCGCAAGAGGATATTCACAGCCATTACGATCTAGGAAATGATTTTTACAAAAAATGGCTTGACCAAACAATGACGTATTCATGTGCTTATTTTAAAACGCCTGAAGATACATTAGAACAAGCGCAAGTGAATAAAGTTCATCATATTTTAGATAAATTGTTTATCAAAGAGGACGACACTTTACTGGATATTGGCTGCGGCTGGGGCACGTTAATTTTAACTGCGGTGAAAGAATACGGAGCCAAAGCAACTGGGATTACATTAAGTGAAGAGCAATTTCATCATATTCGCCATATTATAGAAAAAGAAGGCCTACAAGATCGAATGACTGTCAAGTTGATGGATTATCGTGATTTAAAAGGAGAGTCTTTTGACCATATTACGAGTGTTGGGATGTTTGAACATGTCGGTGCGGAAAATCTACATGAATATTTTGATGTCGTTCAGCGGAATTTAGCGCCTAAAGGTACGGCGTTGATTCATGGGATCAGTCGCCAACAAGGTGGGGCTAAAAATGCTTGGATTAATCGTTATATTTTCCCAGGTGGCTATATTCCTGGTGTCACTGAGCTAGTCGGCCATATGACAGAAAACGACTTGCAAGTGATTGACTTGGAAAGTTTGCGCAGAGATTATCAATTGACGTTGGAACATTGGACAAAAAACTTCCATAATATAGAAGCAGAAATTGTTGACGAAAAAGGCGAGCGCTTCTATCGAATGTGGGACTTATATTTGCAAGCATGTGCAGCCTCATTCCAAGCAAGCAATATTGATGTTATTCAATATTTATTGGTTCATCCAGATAACAATGATATTCCAATGCGCCGGATTGGTTAATAGAATAAAAAAGAAAGAATTTGAGATTCTGGTAAAAAAGGAATCTCAAATTCTTTTTTTTTTAAAAAATAGAATGAAAAGAATTGAAAAACAAAACAAATGCTTTTCAAAACAAGAAAAAATTCTTTCAAAAAAACGCAGAAAATCCTTGCTAACACTATCCTTTCATAGTATAATCAAAAAGGTGCTGTTTACAGGAGTGTAAAAAGCATTGGTAGATCAACGATTTGATTTGCCGGCTGTGAAGCGAGAGGTTGCGACACGCTCGGACGCTTTGCCATGAACGAGCATGCCGGATAAATTTTCGTGGAGCTATGTCTACTTTTAAAATAGGCGAAGGAGGGAACAAGATGGCAAAACAAAAAATTCGTATCCGTTTAAAAGCGTATGAACACCGTATTTTAGATCAATCAGCGGATAAAATTGTGGAAACAGCAAAAAGAACTGGAGCTGACGTATCAGGTCCGATTCCATTACCAACAGAACGCTCACTTTACACAGTTGTTCGTGCGACTCATAAATACAAAGATTCTCGCGAACAATTCGAAATGCGTACTCACAAACGTCTAATTGACATTGTGAACCCAACACCAAAAACAGTTGACGCTCTAATGAAGCTTGACTTACCGTCTGGTGTTAATATTGAAATCAAACTATAAAATTAAGATGGAGGTGTACTCATGACCAAAGGAATCTTAGGGAAAAAAGTGGGAATGACACAAATCTTTACTGAGTCTGGTGAATTAATTCCAGTAACAGTAGTTGAAGCTACGCCAAACGTAGTTTTACAAGTGAAAACTGTTGAAACTGACGGATACGAAGCTATCCAAGTTGGTTACCAAGACAAACGTGAAGTTTTATCAAACAAACCTGCGAAAGGTCATGTTGCAAAAGCAAACACGGCTCCTAAGCGCTTCATTAAAGAATTCAAGAATGTTGAGCTAGGAGAATATGAAGTAGGTAAAGAAATCAAAGTAGATGTTTTCCAAGCAGGAGACGTTGTTGATGTTACAGGTACTACGAAAGGTAAAGGATTCCAAGGGGCAATCAAACGTCACGGCCAAAGCCGCGGACCTATGTCTCATGGTTCTCGTTATCACCGTCGTCCTGGGTCAATGGGTCCAGTAGCGCCTAACCGTGTATTTAAAAATAAACGACTAGCCGGCCGTATGGGTGGCGACCGCGTAACAATTCAAAACCTTGAAGTTGTTAAAGTGGACGTAGAAAGAAATGTTATCTTAATCAAAGGAAACATTCCTGGAGCGAAAAAATCTTTAATCACAATCAAATCAGCTGTGAAAGCTAAATAAGTGTAGGGAAAGGAGGAACTAAGGAATGCCGAATGTAGCATTATTCAAACAAGATGGAACTCAAAACGGTGAAATCACTTTAAATGAAGAAATCTTCGGAATCGAACCTAATGAAAGTGTTGTCTATGATGCAATCATCATGCAACGTGCTTCATTAAGACAAGGAACACACGCAGTTAAAAACCGTAGCGCTGTTCGTGGCGGTGGCCGCAAACCATGGCGTCAAAAAGGAACTGGTCGTGCTCGTCAAGGTTCAATCCGTTCACCACAATGGCGTGGAGGTGGCGTAGTCTTTGGACCAACACCGCGTTCATACAGCTACAAACTTCCTAAAAAAGTTCGTCGCTTAGCAATGAAATCTGTATTATCAGATAAAGTTGCTGAAAATAACTTGGTAGCAGTAGAAGGTTTAAGCTTCGATGCACCAAAAACAAAAGAATTCAAACAAGTTCTTGCTAACTTGTCTATCGATACTAAAGTATTAGTTGTTTTAGAAAATGGTAACGACTTTGCAGCTTTATCAGCTCGTAACTTACCAAACGTTTCTGTAGTAACTTCTGATAACGTTAGTGTGTTAGATGTTGTGTCAGCTAACAAAGTCTTGGCAACACAAACAGCTCTTACTCAAATTGAGGAGGTGCTTGCATAATGGAATTACTAGACGTAATCAAACGCCCAGTGATCACTGAAAAATCCATGTTAGCTATGGACGAAAAGAAATATACTTTCGAAGTGGACACTCGCGCAAACAAAACTTTAGTAAAACAAGCTGTTGAATCAGCATTCGATGTTAAAGTAGCAAACGTAAACATCTTAAACGTGCGTCCAAAATTCAAACGCATGGGTAAATATGCAGGTTATACAAAAAAACGTCGCAAAGCGATCGTTACATTAACTGAAGATTCAAAAGAAATTCAATTATTCGAAGCTGCTGAATAAGCAGTCCTGAACAATATCAACGTAGGAGGGAAATAAGACGTGGCGATTAAAAAGTACAAACCTACCACAAATGGCCGTCGTAACATGACAAGTTCTGATTTCGCTGAAATCACAACTTCAACACCAGAAAAATCATTGTTACAGCCATTAAAAAACAATGCCGGTCGTAACAACAACGGTCGCATTACGGTTCGTCACCAAGGTGGCGGTCACAAACGTCAATACCGTGTGATTGACTTCAAACGTAATAAAGATAACGTCGCAGCGGTTGTTAAAACGATCGAGTACGATCCAAACCGTTCTGCTAACATCGCGTTAGTTCATTACGAAGACGGGGTTAAGGCATACATCTTAGCACCAAAAGGATTAGAAGTAGGCATGCGCCTAGTATCTGGTCCAGAAGCAGATATTAAAGTAGGTAACGCATTACCATTGGAAAACATTCCAGTTGGTACAGTTATCCACAACATTGAAATGAAACCTGGTAAAGGTGGACAATTAATCCGTTCAGCTGGAACAAGCGCGCAAGTACTTGGTAAAGAAGGCAAATACGTATTAATCCGCTTAAACTCTGGCGAAGTTCGTATGATCTTAGCAACTTGCCGTGCAACAATCGGTTCAGTTGGTAACGAACAACACGAATTAATCAACATTGGTAAAGCTGGCCGCTCTCGTTGGATGCGTAAACGCCCAACTGTTCGTGGTAGCGTAATGAACCCTAACGATCACCCACACGGTGGTGGTGAAGGTAAAACACCAATTGGACGTAAAGCGCCAGTATCTCCATGGGGTCAACCAGCAATTGGATACAAAACACGTAATAAAAAAGCTAAATCAGACAAACTTATCGTTCGTCGTCGTACTAAATAATTTTTTTGACCATGTGTCGTACATTTTGAGAGGAGGTTCACCATGGGTCGTAGTTTAAAAAAAGGACCTTTCGTCGATGATCATTTGATGAAAAAGGTCGAAGCACAACAAGGTGCCGAAAAGAAAAAAGTAATTAAAACTTGGTCTCGCCGCTCTACAATTTTTCCATCATTCGTAGGTTTCACAATCGCTGTATATGATGGACGGAAACATGTCCCTGTTTACATTCAAGAAGACATGGTAGGACATAAATTAGGTGAATTTGCACCAACTAGAACTTATCGTGGCCACGTTGCTGACGATAAAAAAACTAAACGCTAATTTTGAGGGGAGGATATGCAAATGTCAGAACAAATTACATCAGCTAAAGCAACTGCAAAAACAGTTCGCACTTCACCTCGTAAAGCACGTTTAGTAATCGATCTTATCAGAGGGAAAAGCGTTGCGGATGCAATTTCAATCTTGAAATTCACACCGAACAAGTCTGCTGGAATCATTGAAAAAGTTTTAATGTCAGCAGTTGCTAACGCAGAAAACAACTTTGACTTAGACGTTGAAAGCTTAGTCGTATCTGAAGCATTTGTTAACGAAGGACCAACAATGAAACGTTTCCGTCCTCGTGCAAAAGGTTCAGCTTCACCAATCAACAAACGTACTAGTCACATCACAGTAGTTGTAACAGAGAAATAAGTCTCATGAAATAGGCTGTTTTCTTTATGAAAACAGAGCTTAAACATTTAAGAGGAGGGACAATCAGTGGGTCAAAAAGTACATCCAATTGGAATGCGTGTAGGCATCATCCGCGACTGGGATGCGAAATGGTATGCTGAAAAAGAGTATGCTGAATTCTTACACGAAGATTTAAGAATCCGTAAATTTATCGCAACAAAACTTGCTGATGCTGCTGTATCTACAATTGAAATCGAACGCGCTGCAAACCGTGTTAACATTTCAATTCACACAGCTAAACCAGGTATGGTTATCGGTAAAGGCGGATCTGAAGTCGAAAACCTAAGAAAAGAATTAAACAAATTAACTGGCAAACGAGTTCACATCAACATCGTTGAAATCAAAAAACCAGATTTAGATGCAAAATTAGTAGGCGAAGGAATTGCACGTCAATTAGAAAACCGTGTTGCTTTCCGTCGTGCTCAAAAACAAGCCATCCAACGCGCAATGCGTGCTGGCGCTAAAGGAATCAAAACTCAAGTATCAGGTCGTCTAAACGGTGCGGATATCGCTCGTTCAGAAGGATACTCTGAAGGAACTGTACCACTTCACACATTACGTGCGGACATTGATTACGCATGGGAAGAAGCGGACACTACTTACGGAAAACTAGGAGTTAAAGTGTGGATCTATCGTGGAGAAATTCTTCCAACGAAAAAAAACACTGAGAAAGGAGGGAAATAATCATGTTAGTACCTAAACGTGTAAAACACCGTCGTGAATTCCGCGGAAAAATGCGCGGTGAAGCTAAAGGCGGAAAAGAAGTAGCATTTGGTGAATGGGGTTTACAAGCAACTGAATCTCACTGGATTACTAACCGTCAAATCGAAGCAGCCCGTATTGCAATGACTCGTTACATGAAACGTGGCGGGAAAGTATGGATTAAAATTTTCCCTCACAAGTCTTACACAAGTAAAGCTATCGGCGTACGTATGGGTAAAGGTAAAGGGGCACCAGAAGGCTGGGTATCACCAGTTAAACGTGGTAAAATCATGTTTGAAATCGCAGGCGTTCCTGAAGAAGTAGCTCGTGAAGCTCTTCGTCTTGCATCTCACAAATTGCCGGTAAAAACTAAGATCGTAAAACGTGAGGAAATGGGTGGTGAATCGAATGAAGGTTAAAGAAATCAGAGAATTAACCACTGCCGAAATGCTAGATAAAGAAAAACAATTAAAAGAAGAATTGTTCAACTTAAGATTCCAATTAGCAACAGGTCAATTAGAAAACACTGCACGTATTAAAGAAGTACGTCAATCGATTGCACGCATCAAAACAGTATTGCGTGAACAAGCTAACTAATAGTGGAAGGAGGCCAAACGCGTATGACTGAAGAAAGAAATCAACGTAAAGTTTACCAAGGTCGCGTGGTATCAGACAAAATGGATAAAACAATCACAGTTGTCGTTGAAACAAAGAAAAACCACCCTATCTATGGCAAACGTATGAAATATTCTAAAAAATATAAAGCGCATGATGAAAACAACACAGCGAAAGTTGGAGACATCGTAAAAATCATGGAAACTCGTCCATTATCAGCTACAAAACGTTTCCGTTTACTAGAGGTAGTCGAAGAAGCAGTTATTATCTAATAAAACGAGAATTTCCTAATAGATTGAAGCACAAAATCTGAAAGGGGGATACACATCGTGATCCAACAAGAAAGTCGTTTAAGAGTCGCTGACAATTCTGGCGCACGTGAAATTTTAACGATCAAAGTCCTAGGCGGATCTGGTCGTAAAACTGCTAACATCGGTGACGTTATTGTTGCTACTGTCAAACAAGCAACGCCAGGTGGGGTTGTTAAAAAAGGTGAAGTAGTTAAAGCCGTTATCGTTCGTACAAAATCTGGCGCTCGTCGTGCTGACGGTTCTTACATCAAATTTGATGAAAATGCTGCGGTAATTATCCGTGACGATAAAAGCCCACGCGGAACACGTATCTTCGGACCAGTTGCACGTGAATTACGTGAAAACAACTTCATGAAGATCGTTTCTCTAGCACCAGAAGTATTATAATCTCGAGCCCACGTTAAAGGAGGTGCGAAACAGTAATGTTTGTTAAAAAAGGCGATAAAGTAAAAGTTATCACTGGTAAAGATAAAAACAAAGAAGGCGTTGTCTTAGCAGCGTTTCCTAAACAAGATAAAGTTATCGTTGAAGGTGTCAACGTCGTTAAAAAACACCAAAAACCAAACCAAGCAGCCCCACAAGGTGGAATCCTTGAAGTGGAAGCGCCAATTCATGTTTCTAATGTAATGGTGATTGATCCTTCAAACGGAGAAGCTACTAAAGTTGCGTTTAAAGAAGTCGACGGCAAAAAAGTCCGCGTTTCTAAAAAAACAGGTGAAGTTTTAGATAAATAAAAATTGCGGAAGGAGGGCTTACTGAATGAACCGCCTGAAAGAAAAATATATTAAAGAAGTAACACCATCATTGGTGGAAAAATTTAATTACAGCTCAGTTATGCAAACACCTAAAGTTGATAAAATCGTTATCAACATGGGTGTGGGTGATGCAGTATCAAATGCTAAAAACTTAGACAAAGCTGTTGAAGAATTAGCATTAATCACTGGTCAAAAACCACTTATCACAAAAGCTAAAAAATCTATCGCTGGATTCCGTTTACGTGAAGGAATGCCAATCGGTGCGAAAGTAACGCTACGCGGCGAAAGAATGTACGAATTTTTAGATAAATTAGTAACAGTTTCTTTACCTCGTGTACGTGACTTCCACGGTGTCAGCAAAAAAGCTTTCGATGGTCGTGGTAACTATACTTTAGGTATTAAAGAACAATTAATCTTCCCAGAAGTTGATTATGATTTAGTAGATAAAGTACGCGGTATGGACATCGTAATTGTTACAACAGCGAACACTGACGAAGAGTCTCGCGAATTGTTGGCACAATTAGGTATGCCATTCCAAAAATAATATAAGGAGGCGAACTACGTGGCTAAAAAATCAATGATTGCTAAAAACAAACGTCCTGCTAAACATTCAACACAAGCTTATACTCGTTGTGAACGTTGTGGACGTCCACATTCAGTTTATCGTAAATTTCATCTTTGCCGTATTTGCTTCCGCGAACTTGCCTATAAAGGTCAAATTCCCGGCGTGAAGAAAGCTAGCTGGTAAACAAGTAAACTCGCATAAAGGAGGTAAATAGTTCAATGGTCATGACAGATCCAATTGCAGATTTTCTAACTCGCATTCGTAATGCGAACATGGTTAAACATGAAACTTTAGAAGTACCTGCTTCAAAAATCAAACGTGATATCGCAGAAATCCTGAAACGTGAAGGATTTATCCGCGACGTAGAATACATCGAAGATGACAAACAAGGCGTAATCCGTGTTTTCCTAAAATATGGTAAAAACGAAGAACGTGTTATCACAAACTTAAAACGTATTTCTAAACCAGGTTTACGTGCATACGTAAAAGCTGACGAAGTACCAAAAGTATTAAACGGTCTAGGAATTGCAATCATCTCTACATCAGAGGGTGTAATTACTGACAAAGAAGCTAGAGCGAAAAATATCGGCGGCGAAGTAATCGCCTACGTATGGTAATTCTAAAAAATACACAAGGAGGTGTCTCTAAGTGAGCCGTATTGGTAATAAAGTTGTTGTTCTTCCTGCTGGTGTTGAAATCAAGCAAGACGGAAACAACATTACAGTTAAAGGACCTAAAGGTGAATTAACACGCGAATTTTCTTCTGATATCAAAATGAACATCGAAGGAAACGAAGTGACATTCACTCGTCCAAACGATTCAAAAGAAATGAAAACAATCCACGGAACAACTCGTGCAAACTTCAACAACATGGTTGTTGGTGTTTCTGAAGGTTTCCAAAAAGCACTTGAACTTATCGGGGTCGGATACCGTGCCCAAGTACAAGGCAACAAATTAACTTTAAACGTTGGTTATTCTCATCCTGTCGAAATGACAGCACCAGAAGGCGTAACATTTGAAGTACCTGCGAACACACAAGTTATCGTTAAAGGCATCAACAAAGAAGTTGTTGGTGAATTAGCTGCTAACATCCGTGGCGTTCGTCCTCCAGAACCTTATAAAGGCAAAGGGATTCGCTATGTTGGTGAATTTGTACGCCGTAAAGAAGGTAAAACTGGTAAATAATAACAGCTGTGTAGAAAACAGAAGTCAACAACAAGCAACTGTCATTTTATGGGATTTTTCCAATAAAATGCTTTTGTCTTGTCTGCCAGCTTCTCTTTTCCGTAATCTGCTGACTGCTTGAAATATTAGTAGTAAACATTAAATCAAAGAGGTGAAAATTGTGATTACAAAACCAGATAAAAACAAAACACGTCAAAAGAGACATCGTCGTGTACGTAACAAAATCTCTGGTACTGCTGAGTGCCCACGCTTGAACATTTTCCGTTCTAACAAAAACATCTACGCGCAAGTCATTGATGACGTAGCGGGTGTGACGCTAGCAAGTGCCTCTGCCTTGGATAAAGAAATTTCAGGTGGAACAAAAACAGAAACAGCTGCAGCTGTTGGTAAACTAGTTGCTGAACGTGCCGCTGAAAAAGGCATCAAAAAAGTAGTCTTCGACCGTGGTGGATACCTTTACCATGGCCGCGTGCAAGCTTTAGCTGAAGCTGCTCGTGAAAATGGACTAGAATTTTAGGAGAAGGAGGAACACCATTCATGGTTTATATTGATCCAAAACATTTGGAATTAGAAGACCGCGTTGTAGCGATCAACCGTGTAACAAAAGTTGTTAAAGGTGGACGTCGTTTACGTTTCGCAGCTTTAGTTGTTGTCGGTGACAAAAACGGACACGTTGGTTTCGGTACTGGTAAAGCACAAGAAGTACCTGAAGCTATCCGTAAAGCAATCGAAGACGCGAAGAAAAACTTAGTTGAAGTGCCTATGGTTGGTTCTACTATCCCGCACGAAGTAATTGGCGTATTCGGTGGCGGCCGTATCCTTATGAAACCTGCAGTAGAAGGTTCTGGGGTAGCTGCTGGTGGACCAGTTCGTGCCGTATTGGAATTAGCTGGTGTAGCAGATATTACATCTAAATCACTAGGTTCAAACACACCTATTAACGTTGTTCGCGCAACTGTTGAAGGTCTAAAACAATTAAAACGTGCCGAAGAAGTGGCAGCACTTCGCGGTAAATCTGTAGAAGAAATTATCGGTTAAGGAGGACAAAAATAATGGCTGAATTAAAAATTACTTTAAAACGCAGTGTTATCGGACGTCCTCAAAACCAACGTGCTACAGTTAAAGCGTTAGGTTTAGGTAAAGTGAATAGTACTGTTACAAAACCTGCCAATGAAGCAATCAAAGGTATGGTTAACACTATCTCACATTTAGTGGACGTAGAAGAAGTTTAAGATTTATAGATTTGTAATAGAAGATTGCTTAAGGAGGTGCCAAACCTATGAAACTTCATGAATTAAAACCTGCTGAGGGCTCACGCCAAGTACGTAACCGTGTTGGACGTGGTACTTCATCTGGTAATGGTAAAACAGCTGGCCGTGGACAAAAAGGGCAAAAAGCCCGTTCAGGCGGTGGTGTTCGTTTAGGATTTGAAGGGGGTCAAACTCCATTATTCCGTCGTTTACCAAAACGTGGGTTTACAAACATTAATCGTAAAGATTACGCTGTTGTGAACTTAGATACTTTAAACCGTTTTGAAGATGGAACAGAAGTAACTCCTGTTGTCCTAAAAGAAGCAGGAATCGTTAAAAACGAAAAAGCGGGAATCAAAGTTCTTGCAGATGATGAGTTAACGAAAAAATTAACTGTGAAAGCAGCTAAATTCTCGAAATCAGCACAAGAAGCTATCGAAGCTGCTGGTGGTTCAATCGAGGTGATCTAATTGTTCAAGCTATTAAAGAACGCCTTTAAAGTCAAAGACATTAGATCAAAAATCTTATTTACAGTTTTAATCTTGTTTGTATTTCGCCTAGGTGCGCACATTACTGTGCCCGGGGTGAATGCAAAGGGATTGTCTGATTTAAGTAGCTTACCCTTTTTGAATATGTTGAATATGGTGAGTGGTAGTGCCATGCAAAACTTCTCTATCTTCTCGATGGGGGTTTCGCCATACATTACAGCCTCTATTATTATTCAACTATTGCAAATGGATATTGTGCCTAGATTTGTAGAATGGTCAAAACAAGGGGAAGTAGGGCGTAAGAAATTAAATCAAGCAACAAGATATCTAACGATTGTCTTGGGTGTGGCTCAGTCAATGGGGATCACTGCTGGTTTTAATAGCTTAAGTCAAACTGGGATTGTCAACAATCCAACCTTAGGTACCTTTGTGATGATTGCAGTTATTTTAACTGCTGGGACGATGTTTGTGACTTGGATGGGTGAACAAATTACAGAAAAAGGAATCGGAAATGGTGTTTCAATGATTATCTTTGCCGGGATTATTTCTCGTTTGCCAGGAGCAGTCAAAGAAATCTATGAAGATTACTTCGTCAATATCGAGTCTTCTCGTATTTGGCAATCTGTTATTTTCATTGCAATCTTAGTTATTGCTATTTTGGTGATTGTTACAGTCGTAACGTTCTTCCAACAAGCAGAGCGTAAGATTCCAATCCAATATACAAAACGTGTTTCTGGTGCACCAACAAGTAGTTATTTACCGTTAAAAGTAAATGCTGCTGGGGTTATTCCAGTTATCTTTGCCAGCTCGTTAATTGCAACACCAAATGCCATTTTACAAGCTTTCTCATCAAAATTCGCTGGTGAAAATTGGTATGACATTATGACAAAAATCTTCAGTTATAACACAGTTCCAGGGGCAATCATCTATACTGTCCTAATCGTTGCGTTTACGTTCTTCTATGCATTTGTTCAAGTAAACCCTGAGAAATTAGCGGAAAACTTACAAAAACAAGGAAGCTACATTCCAAGCGTGCGACCAGGTAAAGGTACAGAAGAATATGTATCTGGCGTGTTAATGAGATTAAGTGTTGTCGGCTCAATTTTCCTAGGACTTGTTGCTTTACTTCCAATCATTGCGCAAATGGTTTGGAACTTACCTCAATCAATCGGTTTAGGTGGAACAAGTTTACTAATCGTTATCGGGGTTGCATTAGAAACAACGAAACAATTAGAAGGATTAATGATGAAACGTCAATATGTCGGCTTTATCAATAAGTAAGAATCGAGTGTTGAGGTTTTACCTCAGCACCATTCTCACATATGGCTAGCTTCATAAGCCGGTCTTTAAAATTAGGAGGAGAATATATGAACCTCATTTTAATGGGATTACCTGGAGCAGGTAAAGGCACCCAAGCAGAAAAAATCATTGATACGTATGGCATTCCACATATTTCTACTGGAGATATGTTCCGTGCAGCAATGAAAAATGAAACTGCCTTGGGCCTAGAAGCGAAATCTTATATCGATAAAGGTGAACTGGTTCCTGACGAAGTAACAAACGGAATTGTTAAAGAACGCCTTGCTGAACCAGACACAGACAAAGGATTCCTATTAGATGGTTTCCCACGTACACTGGATCAAGCAAAAGCATTAGATACAATGCTTAAAGAATTAAACAAAAAAATTGATGCTGTCATTGACATCCATGTAGAAGAAGATGTATTAATCGAGCGTTTAGCTGGACGATTCATCTGTCGCACATGTGGCGCAACGTATCATAAATTATTCAACCCGCCAAAAGTTGAAGGCACTTGTGATCGCTGTGGCGGACATGAATTCTACCAAAGAGAAGATGATAAGCCCGAAACGGTTAAAAATCGTTTGGCAGTCAACATTGAAAGTAGCGCACCAATCTTAGCTTTCTATAAAGAACAAGGCTTGATGCATACAATCGATGGCAATCGCGAAATCGATACTGTTTTTTCTGATGTGAAAAAAATCATTGACGAAAACTAATTTCCAATTGCCCGCAGTTTAACCCTGTTGTTGTATTCAGTTTCTCTTGCCAAAACATAACTAAATATGGTAGAATATATCAGTCCGACTTCTACAGTTTTGTGACATCAAAATGAATAACGAAGTTAGTTGAGAATTTCTAGGTGGGAGCTGGAGTTTCCGCCGTTTTATCGTGTGAAAACGCGAAACAAGTACAAGGAGGTACTGTGCGTGGCAAAAGAAGATATGATTGAAGTCGAAGGTACAGTCGTCGAAACTTTGCCGAATGCAATGTTTAAAGTCGAACTAGAAAATGGACACCAAGTTCTTGCTACTGTTTCAGGTAAAATCCGTATGCACTACATCCGTATCTTACCTGGTGACAAAGTAACAGTTGAATTATCACCGTATGATTTAACGCGTGGCCGTATTACTTATCGCTTTAAATAATTGTACTCCGTAAAACCACAGGAGGTATTATCATGAAAGTAAGACCATCAGTAAAACCAATGTGTGAACATTGTAAAGTAATTCGCCGTAAAGGACGTGTTATGGTTATTTGCCCAGCAAATCCAAAACATAAACAACGTCAAGGATAATTAGGAGGTGTAACGAATAATGGCTCGTATTGCAGGAGTAGACATCCCTCGTGACAAACGTGTAGTAGTTTCTCTTACTTACATTTATGGTATTGGTAACACTACAGCTAAAAAAGTTTTAGCAAACGTTGGCGTATCTGAAGATGTTCGTGTACGTGATTTAACAAACGAACAAACAGATGCGATTCGTGCGGAAATTGATAAGTTAAAAGTTGAAGGGGATCTTCGTCGTGAAGTGAACTTAAACATCAAACGCTTGATGGAAATCGGTTCATACCGTGGAATCCGTCACCGTCGTGGATTACCAACTCGTGGACAAAACACGAAAAATAATGCACGTACTCGTAAAGGCCCTACTAAAACAGTAGCAGGCAAGAAAAAATAATTCCTAAGTGAAGGAGGTTAGAACTTCATGGCAGCAAAAAAAGTTAGTCGTAAACGCCGTGTCAAAAAGAATATAGAATCAGGTGTAGCACATATCCATTCTACATTCAACAATACAATCGTAATGATTACTGATACACATGGTAATGCATTAGCATGGTCATCAGCAGGATCATTAGGCTTTAAAGGAAGCAAAAAATCAACTCCTTTTGCCGCTCAAATGGCTGCAGAAGCCGCAACTAAAGTGGCAATGGAACATGGACTTAAAACTGTAGACGTAACAGTTAAAGGACCTGGTTCTGGACGTGAAGCAGCAATTCGTTCATTACAAGCAACAGGTTTAGAAGTGACTGCAATTCGTGACGTGACTCCAGTTCCTCATAATGGATGCCGCCCTCCAAAACGCCGTCGTGTTTAATGAGCGCCACTCATTCTGAGTTTGAATTAGGAACGTCATTGAACAAGACACTTTTCGTTTTGAAAGGGGTATAGATAAGAATGATTGAATTTGAAAAACCAAGAATCGAAAAAATTGATGAAAATAGAGATTATGGTAAGTTCGTCGTTGAACCATTAGAACGCGGTTACGGAACTACTTTAGGTAACTCTCTACGTCGTATTTTATTGTCTTCTTTACCAGGAGCTGCAATTACGAATATTCAAATCGATGGTGTTTTACACGAATTCTCAACCATTCCAGGTGTACGAGAAGACGTAACACAAATTATTTTGAATATTAAAGGCTTAGCATTGAAATTATATGCTGAAGAAGAGAAAACCCTTGAGATCGATATTACAGGACCCGCTACCGTGACTGCCGGCGATATTATCGTAGACAGTGATGTTGAGATCCTAAATAAAGATTTAGTTATCTGTAGTGTTGCTGAAGGAGCTACTTTCCATGCTCGCTTAACAGTGAAACCTGGTCGTGGCTATGTTCAAGCAGACGAAAACAAAAAAGAAGATATGCCAATCGGTGTACTTCCAGTTGATTCCATCTACACACCCGTTCGTCGTGTTAACTACCAAGTAGAAAATACACGTGTTGGTCGTCGTGATGATTTCGACAAATTAACAATGGAAATATGGACAGATGGTTCAATCATTCCTCAAGAAGCACTAAGTTTAGCTGCGAAAATCATGACTGAGCATTTAGATATCTTTGTAAACCTTACTGACGAAGCGAAAAACGCTGAAATCATGGTGGAAAAAGAAGAAACTCAAAAAGAGAAAATGCTAGAAATGACGATTGAAGAACTTGATTTATCAGTTCGTTCATATAACTGTTTAAAACGTGCAGGCATTAATACTGTACAAGAACTTACAAACAAATCTGAACCAGAAATGATCAAAGTACGTAATTTAGGTCGTAAATCTCTTGAAGAAGTAAAACTTAAATTGCATGATCTAGGATTAGGATTACGTAAGGACGATTAAGACTTTTACGAAGTTTCCAGTCCTGCTTAACAGCAGTGGCTCGTGAGAACAGAAACGAAGGAGGGAACCCAACGTGAGTTACCGTAAATTAGGACGCACATCAAGCCAACGTAAAGCTATGCTACGTGATATTACAACTGATTTAATCATCAACGAACGCATCGTAACTACTGAAGCTCGTGCGAAAGAAGTACGTTCAACTGTAGAAAAAATGATTACTTTAGGTAAACGTGGAGATCTTCATGCACGTCGTCAAGCAGCTACTTTCGTTCGTAATGAAGTTGCTAGTGTTCGTGAAGAAGATGAGTCTATCGTTGTTGAATCAGCTTTACAAAAGCTATTTAACGATTTAGGACCTCGTTTCGCGGAACGCCAAGGTGGTTACACTCGTATCTTGAAGACAGAACCAAGACGCGGCGATGCAGCACCAATGGTAGTTATCGAATTTGTTAAATAATTAATAAACCGATCACTTTATAGATGTTTCTTTTAGAGTGTTATGATGTTGGAGGCGACTCCGAGTCTAGCTCTGCTTTCCCTGCTAAAGATGGCTTTAGCAGGGGAGCACTCATCATATAAAGGTGATTTTTTTTTGCTTTGGGAAAACGCTGTTTTCTCAAAGCTTTTTTGTTTCTTAAAAGCATTGCAGAAGCTTTTCCGGTTTGTTATACTGATTATTAATTGGAATTTTCAGATAATTAAACAATCTGAGTTAGTAGAAGGGGGAATTATATGTCGCAAATGTTTGCTTTTTCGTTGCTGATGGTTATTTTATACATTGGTGATGTAGTTTCTATCAAAACAAAAGCGTGGATTCCATCCGTTTTTGTTTGTGGTGTTTTATTTATTCTTGGTTATTGGACTATTTTTCCACAAAATATTGTGGAAGTGGCAGGGATTCCTACAGTGGTTGCCACTTTATTAATGTATCTGTTGATTACTAATATGGGCACTCTGCTCTCTGTTAAAGAATTGGTTAATCAATGGAAAACGATTGTGATTGCTTTGTCAGGTATTCTGGGCATTATTGCCTTGTTGTTAGCTGTGGGGACTTTTGTTTTTGATTTAAAAACAGTTTTAGTTGCAATCCCGCCGTTAGTAGGAGGTTTAGTTTCTTCATTAGTAATGTCAGAAGCGGCTCAATCAGCTGGTTTAGCCTCACTTTCGGTTTTGGCAATTTTAATTTATGTCATTCAAGGGTTTGCAGGTTATCCCTTAACTTCAATTGTTCTAAAAAAAGAAGGAAAGCGGAAGCTTCAAGAATATCGAGCAGGGACATGGCAGCCGGTTCATGAACAAGAGGGGCAAGAAACAGGAGCAGAACCAGATGTGCCTAAACTATTTGAAAAAGTACCCAAACGATATCATACAGATTATTCACGAATTTTACGTTTAGCCTTAGTTGCCACACTTGCTTATTATGTTTCTGTGTGGACGGCACCGTTTGTGACGATTAGTCCTTTTGTGCTGTGTTTATGTTTTGGCGTGATTGCAACGTCTTTAGGCTTTTTAGAAAAGCAACCATTGCAGAAAGCAAATAGCTTTGGTTTTGCGATTTTAGGGTTAATGCTTTTTGTCTTTGATGGCTTAAAGCAAGCCACACCTGAAATGTTGATGGATTTATTTTTACCAATGATTGGGATTATTGTGATTGGTGTTATCGGGATGTACATCTTTTCAGCAATTGTTGGTCGTGTATTAGGTGTGAGTAAAGAGATGGCATTCGCTGTTTCGTTGACAGCTTTATATGGCTTTCCAGCCGATTATATTATTACGAATGAAGTGATTCAATCATTGACAGAAGATGAACAAGAACAGGCGGCTTTAACGAGCCATTTAATGCCACCGATGTTAGTGGCAGGTTTCGTAACAGTCACTATTGTTTCGGTTATTTTAGCGGGTATTTTTTCAAGTATTTTATTAAGTTTGTAGAAACGGGGCGTAAGTATGAAAAAAATCAAAGCACTAGTCAAGCAGCATGCACAAGAAATGATTGCTTTTCGACGGGATTTACACCAACATCCAGAATTACAATTTGAAGAATTTCGAACGACAGAAAAAGTCGCGGCAGTTCTTGATCAATTAGGAATTACTTATCGCAAAACAGAACCGACGGGTTTAATTGCTGAAATTGTGGGCGGCAAACCAGGCCGAGTGATTGCGCTGCGGGCGGATATGGATGCCTTACCTGTACAGGAATTAAATGAAGATTTAGCTTATAAATCTTTAGAAGCTGGCAAGATGCATGCATGTGGGCATGATTCCCATACCGCGATGTTAGTAACAGCAGCTAAAGTATTAAAAGAAATCCAAGAAGAACTTCAGGGAACAGTAAGGTTAATTTTTCAACCATCTGAAGAAAATGCGCAAGGTGCTAAAGCAATGGTTGCGCAAGGCGCAATGACCGGTGTTGATGATGTATTTGGCTTACATATCTGGTCACAAATGCCTGTAGGAACCGCTTCGTGTCGAGTGGGCTCAAGTTTCGCATCCGCAGATATTTTTTCTGTTGATTTTACAGGCCGTGGTGGCCATGGTGCCATGCCAAACGCTTGTATTGATGCGGCAGTCATAGCTTCTTCTTTTGTGATGAATTTGCAAACGATTGTTTCTCGGGAGACAGATCCTTTAGATCCAGTAGTTGTCACGATTGGACGGATGGATGTGGGGACCCGTTTTAATGTGATTGCTGAGAATGCACGTTTAGAAGGAACGGTTCGTTGCTTTAGTGTAGCAACGCGTAATCGAGTAGAACAGGCGCTGCAACGCTATGCGGAACAAACAGCCGCTATCTACGGTGGGACGGCTTCGTTAGATTATCAATATGGAACATTGCCAGTGATTAATGATGAGCAAGATGCCTTGTTTGCTCAAACACTAATTAAGGAAAATTTTGGTGAAGCGGCCTTAAGACAAGAAGAGCCGACAACCGGTGGTGAAGACTTCAGTTATTATACTGAACATGCTTCTGGTTGTTTTGCCTTAGTGGGAAGTGGTAATCCAGAGAAAGATACGGAATGGGCACATCACCATGGTCGTTTTAATATTGATGAAGATGCGATGGCAATGGGTGCTGAGTTATATGCCCAATATGCGTTTGAATATTTGAAGACACATTTTTAAAAGAAAATCAGTAACTTCTTGTTTTATGAGAACAAGAAGTTATTTTTATGAAAAATAGACCTGTCAAGACAGATAAGAGCTCCCATAATGACCGTTCTTTTGGTATAATAAAAAATAGTGTGAAGAATCAGAACAGATGATTGAAAAAACGCTACTTTTTTGGTAGTGTTAGAAAGAATAAATAGATTGAGGGAGTACGCGATGCAACCAATCATTGAACTAAATAATATCCAATTTAATTATCAACCAGAAGATGCTTCTCCCGCTTTAAAAGATGTGTCTTTTTCCATTCAACAAGGCGAATGGGTCGCTATTATTGGCCATAATGGTTCTGGTAAATCAACGTTAGCCAAAACGATCAATGGGCTGTTACTGCCAGCTGCTGGGACTATCAAAGTTGGCGGCAAAGAATTAAATGAAGCAAACGTCTGGGATATCCGGCGTATGGTAGGAATGGTCTTTCAGAATCCAGATAACCAATTTGTCGGTTCAACAGTCGAAGACGATGTGGCTTTTGGTTTAGAAAATCAAGGTATTCCGCGTGATGAAATGGTCGAACGTGTTCACGATGCATTAGAACGGGTTCGTATGTTAGATTTTGCCAAGCGAGAACCTGCTCGGCTATCTGGCGGCCAAAAACAACGAGTAGCTATCGCTGGTGTGGTTGCTTTGCGACCAGATATTATTATTTTAGACGAAGCGACAAGTATGTTAGATCCAGAAGGTCGTGCAGAAGTAATTGCTACCATTCAAAAGATTAAAGAGGAAAGCAATTTAACAGTTATTTCTATTACCCACGATATTGATGAAGCGGCTAATGCGAATCGTATTTTAGTGATGCGCCAAGGACAATTGACAAACGAAGGAACACCAGAAAAGATTTTTTCTGCAGGAGAAGCGCTTGTTGAAATGGGCTTGGATTTACCGTTTCCTGAAAAATTAAAAGTAGCTTTGAAAGAGCGCGGCGTTGTTGTGCCAACGAATTATTTAACAGAAGAAGGGATGGTGGATTGGTTATGGACATCCGTTTTAAACAAGTAGATTTTACTTACCAACCCAATACTCCTTTTGAGCAACGGGCATTATTCGATATTAATTTAACGATTCAAGACGGCTCTTATACAGCGATTGTCGGACATACTGGCAGTGGCAAATCAACGTTATTACAACATTTGAATGCTTTGGTGAAACCAACTAAAGGCCAAGTGACAATTGGAGAGCGTGTAATTACGCCAGAAACTGATAATAAGAATTTAAAACCAATTCGTAAAAAAGTTGGGATCGTTTTTCAATTTCCAGAAGCACAATTGTTTGAAGAAACAGTGGAGCGAGACATCGCTTTCGGACCGAAAAACTTTGGTGTTTCAGACGAAGAAGCGAAAAAATTAGCTAAGAAAATGCTTGATTTAGTCGGCTTAGATGAAAAATACTTACAACATTCTCCGTTTGAGTTATCAGGTGGTCAAATGCGCCGTGTCGCAATTGCTGGTGTGCTAGCGATGGAACCAGAAGTCTTAGTATTAGACGAACCGACTGCTGGTTTGGATCCTAAGGGTCGTAAAGAAATGATGGAGATGTTTAGCCGTCTGCATAAAGAACACAATATGACCATCGTTTTAGTAACACATTTGATGGATGACGTGGCTAATTACGCAGATCATGTGATTGTTTTAGAAAAAGGACAAATCGTCCGAGCGGGAGCACCACAAGAAGTATTTCAAGAGACACAATGGTTGAAAGAAAAACAATTAGGTGTGCCAACTGCAGCCGAATTTGCTGAAAAATTAGTGGCAAAAGGCTTTTCTTTTGAGCAATTACCATTAACGGCCGATCAATTAGCCGATCAGCTTCTGAAAAAAATGCAGGAAGCAGGTGAGGCAAAATGATGAATAAATTGATTTTTGGGCGTTATATTCCAGGCGATTCTTTTATCCATCGTTTAGATCCGCGTGCAAAATTATTAGCTAGTTTTTATTTTATTGGGATTATCTTTTTAGCAAATAATTGGCAGAGTTATGTTTTAATAGCAGCCTTTACTGCTTTTGCTATTTCATTATCAAAAATCAGCGCCCGCTTCTTTATCCGCGGTGTTCGGCCATTATTATGGCTAATTCTGTTTACTGTGGCTCTTCAAACCTTGTTTACACAAGGGGGCGAAGTGTACTTTCAGTGGGGAATTATTTCCATTACCCAGTTTGGTGTGACGAATGGGCTGTTTATTTTCTGTCGTTTTGTTTTAATTATTTTCATGTCAACGTTATTAACTTTAACGACGGCACCATTAGAGTTATCAGATGCGATTGAATATTTGTTACGCCCACTTCGTGTGGTGAAATTTCCAGTTCATGAAGTTTCATTGATGTTATCAATTGCCTTACGTTTTGTCCCAACATTAATGGATGAAACGGAAAAGATTATGAATGCCCAACGTGCCCGTGGTGTTGATTTTGGTGAAGGAAACTTACTTCAAAAAATGAAAGCTATTGTTCCACTTTTAATTCCGCTTTTCGTAAGTAGTTTTAATCGTGCGGAAGACTTAGCGACTGCCATGGAAGCAAGAGGTTATCAAGGTGGCGAAGGACGGACAAAATACCGCATTCTTCATTGGCACCTACGAGATACAATAGTAATGTTTGGCTTTGTCTTGTTAACCATTGGCTTATTTGTATTAAGAACTTAGAAAAGGTGAAGAAAAATTATGCCCCGCTATAAAGCAATCATTGCCTATGATGGCACTCATTTTCATGGCTTTCAAAAGCAGCCTAATGAGCGTACCGTTCAAGAAGAAATAGAAAAAACGTTAGCACGCATGAATAACGGACACTCCGTGACGGTTTTTGGTTCAGGACGAACAGATGCAGGTGTTCATGCAATGGGCCAAGTGATTCACTTTGATTATCCGCAGGAACGTCCGTTGGAAAAAATGCGCTTTGCGTTAGACACACAAACACCAGAAGACATTGCTGTGCGCAGCGTGGAACGTGTTTCAGAAGACTTTCATGCACGTTATCACGTGATCGAAAAAACCTATCAATTTAAAGTGGATATTGGCAAACCGCGAAGTCCATTTCGACGTTTTTATGCTAGTTATTTTCCGTATCCCATTGATCTCGAAAAAATCCAACAAGCTTTGCCTGATTTATTAGGCACCCATGATTTTACCTCTTTCTGTGCCTCAGGAAGTTCGGTAGAAGATAAAGTCCGAACTATTCATGAAGCCAGTGTTCATGTCAATAAAACGGGGGATGAATTAACATTCACTTTTCGGGGCGATGGTTTCTTGTACAAAATGATTCGGATTTTAGTTGGTACGCTATTGAAAATCGGCAATGGGCGGCTGGAACCAACCGCGATTCCAGCAATTATCGCAGCCAAAGATCGAAATTTAGCAGGTCCGACTGCTCATCCAGAAGGATTGTATTTAGCAGAAGTGAAATATGAAAACTAAAAAGACGTAGACCTTACAAGAAAAGGTCTGCGTCTTTTTAGTTGCAAAATTTAGATGTATTTAACAGCTGTTCCGTAAGCCACGACAGATTGCATGTCTGTGCCAATTGTGCCAGAATCAAAACGCATCATCACAACGGCATCTGCACCTAATTTAGAGGCTTCTGCTTTTAAACGTTCGATTGCTTGGTCGCGTGCTTCTCGTTGCATATCAGTGTAACCTTTGATTTCACCGCCAACTACGCTTTTTAGTCCAGCACCTAAATCTTTAAACATATTTTTAGAACGTGTGGTTAACCCGAAAACTTCTCCAATAATTTCATATTCTTGACCGCTAATTCTCTCGGTTGTTGTAACTAACATGGGCAATTTCCTCCAGTACTTGTTGGTAACTTCAATTTACCATAGTCAAGAGTTTGGTACAACGAATATACATAAAAACGACACTAGAAAAGATGCGCTTCCGCATTTTTTCTAGTGTCGTTTTGGTAAGAATTAATCAAGGATAGGATCTTTTTTAGAAATCATGACCCAAACCCAACTAATTAGAAAAGCAACCGTTGCTGGAACGACCCAGCCCATGCCAATAGTGAACAATGGTAAGTATTGGCCGGCTTTTTCTAAAAGCGTTGTTACAAACGCCGTATCTTTGATAAAGGCGGGGGAGCTATTTAATGCATCTAAAACAGCAGCAATCAATGTGATATAGGTCGTTGCTTGATAGACTTCCCGTCGATGTTTGAAAATAGGACTGATGATTACCAAAAGCATTAAAGTAATCGCCAATGGATAAAGGAACATCAAGACTGGAACGGCAAATTGAATGATGTTGGTTAAGCCAACATTTGCAAAAATAGCTGGTAAAATAACAACAATTGCCAAGAATTTTTGATAGGAAACTTTCGGAAACATTTCTTCAAAAGTCTCAGAAAAGGCTGTGCTTAAGCCGATACCGGTTTTTAAACAAGCAAGAACTACGATAAAAGCCAGTAAAATACTCCCTGGTAGGCCTAAATAGTAATTAGCAATTTGGGCTAAGGCAATCCCGCCGTTTTCACTGATTGGAAAAGCCCCGATACTCATTGTTCCCATATAAGCAAGTAAGGTATAGATAATCCCCATCAATACAACACTGAAAGCACCTGATTTAATCATTCCTTTAGCGATATCTCCTGGTTTTTCGACGCCCATATTTCGTAAAGTGGAAACGACAACAATCCCAAAAGCTAATGAAGCTAAAGCATCCAACGTATTATAACCTTCTGTAAATCCTTTAAAAAAAGGACTTGAAATATAATTTTCACCAACAGCGGCACTGGCCACATGACCTAATGGTTTTACAAAGGCTAAAACAATCAAAATTCCTAGCAATGCTAAAAATAACGGATTTAAAAATTTACCCACATAATCTAAGATTTTACTTGGCTTTCTAGAGAAGAGCCAAACAGCTAAGAAAAATAATGCGGAAAAGCCAGCAAGAACCAGCCATTGCAAGTCTTTAGGAACAAATGGTGCAAGACCAATCTCAAAAGAAGTAGTTGCTAACCTTGGTAAAGCAAAGAAAGGACCAATCGTTAAATATAATAGTAAGGTAAAAATAAGAGCATAACGACGATTAATCCGAGAAGCTAAGTCAAAAACACCTGAACTTTTAGAAACACCCATAGCAATGACACCAAGAAAAGGTAAGCCAATTCCAGTGGCTAAGAAGCCCAAGTTTGCTAAAAAGACGGAAGCCCCCGCTTCTTGTCCCATATGTACAGGGAAAATTAAATTTCCAGCACCGAAAAACAAACCGAATAACATTGAACCAACGTATAGATAATCACGCCAAACTAACTTTTTTTGCATAGATTCACACTCCTTAATATTGTCTTATTATTTAAAATAACAGAAGAAGAAACAGAGAGCAACCAGTTTTTATAGAAAACATTGGTTTTCTTATTTTTCTATGAAATAAGCATACTGATAATCATCACAATAGTGTCCATTTATATAAAATTCTTCTTTAAAATGTGCTTCTTGCATAAAACCATGTTTTTCATAGAATCGAATGGCTTCTTGATTGGTAGCCATTACTCGCAAACTCAGCTTATGAATCCCGCTTATCTGAGCCATATCTTTGACATACGACAACAAAGAACCACCAATCCCTTGACCTTGGAAATCTGGCGAAACGCCAATACTTAGTAGCCATTGCTTTTGATGAGCTGCTAACGAAGTGGGCGGGTGGACTTCAATAAATCCAGCAAGTTGTTGTCCGCTGATGGCAACGAAAATCGTTTCATCTTTCATTTTTTCTTGATATGCCGCAAGCGAGAGTGGTTGTATCTCGGCAGGGGTATTCTTTTTTGTCCAAATGATTTGGTCCAAGGCATGTAATGCGGGCCAATCTGCTTCGGCAACTAAGCGAATAGTGAGTGAGGTAGACAAGATAATAGGGCTCCTTTTTCTGAAATTTTAAAATATAAAAAGACTATAGCATTTATTGTCTGAAAATTCAAATACTTTTAAAACGAAAAGAAAAATGGCTGCACCTTTTCGATAAAATCAAAATATGCTACCATAGCTACCAGAGGATAGATGGTAAAAAAGAATCTATCTAAATGGAGGGTATGTTTGTGAAAAAAATGGCAGTATATTGTGGCGCCAGTCTGGGGAATGAGCCAATCTATCAGCAAGCTGCAGTAGCGTTAGCCTCTTGGATGAAAGAAAATCACTATGATCTAGTTTATGGCGGCGGCAATGTTGGTCTAATGGGTACGGTGGCTGACACGCTTTTAGCAGAAGGTGGAGAGGTAATTGGTGTTATGCCCACTTTTTTAATGGAGCGGGAGATTGCACATAATGGCATTACAAAGATGCATACAGTTAGCGATATGCATGCGCGTAAGAAAAAGATGATTGAATTGGCAGATGTATATTTAGCTTTACCCGGTGGGCCCGGCACGCTAGAAGAAATTAGCGAGGTGATCTCTTGGGGCCGAGTCGGTGAACATATGAATCCTTGTATTTTATACAACGTGAATGGTTACTATGATTTATTAGCTGCTTTTTTTGATAAAATGGTAGAAACTAATTTCTTAACAGCGGCGGATCGAGCTAAAATTTTCATTTCAGATTCCTTAGAAGAAATTGGTGCATTTATTGATTCCTATGAACCGCCAATGATTCGTCAATACAAAAAATAACAAAAGAGGCAGTCACTCTAACCAGAATGACTGCCTCTTTTTTACTAGTTTTTCGTTAGAATCCGATGTAAGAATTCTTTTGTTCGAGCTTCTTTTGGATGGACAAAAATATCTTCAGCGGTCCCTTCTTCGGCAATGACACCTTTATCCATGAAAATAACACGATCGGATACGTCCCGCGCAAATTCCATTTCATGTGTTACAATCACCATTGTTAGCCCAGTGTGGGCAAGATTTTTCATCGTTTTTAGCACTTCGCCAACCATTTCAGGATCCAATGCAGAAGTTGGTTCATCGAAAAGTAAAACATCTGGATCCATTGATAATGCTCGAGCAATGGCTACCCGTTGCTTTTGTCCACCAGATAATTGAGCAGGTTTGGCATCAATAAAACGAGCCATGCCAACTTTTTCTAAATTTTCTAAGGCAATTTTTTTGGCTTCTTCTTTGTTTCTTTTTAGGACAGTCATCTGACCAGAAGTACAGTTTTCTAAGACATTCATGTTATTAAATAAATTGAATGATTGGAAAACCATGCCTAAATGGGTCCGATATTTGGGCAAACTATAACCACGTTCTAAAACATTTTTACCATTATAGATGATTTTGCCATCTGTTGGTTTTTCTAACAAATTAATACAACGTAGTAACGTTGATTTACCAGAACCAGAAGAACCGATAATGGTGACAACTTCTCCTTTATTGACGTTCATATTGATATCTTTTAATACTTCGTTTTCGCCAAAGCTTTTTCGTAAATGTTCAATTTCAATAATTGCACTCATCTGTTTGCCTCCTAGCTTTCTTTTCCTTCTTCAGTTAATTCTTCTACTTTAACGTAAGCAGAAGGGCCATCCATTTTACGTTCCACAACACGTAAGATTCGTGTAATCACAAAAGTCATTACCAAGTACATGATGCCGACAATTGTAAAGGTTTGGAAGAACTGGAAGTTTGCGCCAGAAGCAGCATTCCCTTGGAAGAATAAATCTGCGACACCGATAACACTTAACACGGCTGTATCTTTGATATTAATGACAAATTCATTCCCTGTTGCAGGTAAAATATTACGTAATACTTGGGGAATAACGACTTTACGCATTGTTTGTCCATGGGTCATCCCAATCGCTTGTGCTGCCTCGAATTGTCCTTTATCTACTGCGAAAATACCTCCGCGAACAATTTCAGACATATAGGCACCAGTATTCACAGAAACGATAAATAATGCGGCCACTGTTCGGTCTAAAGAGATGCCAAAAGCTAGAGCTAAACCATAGAAAATAACCATTGCTTGAACCATCATTGGTGTACCACGGAAAACTTCAATATAAATAGAAAGAATTAAATTTCCTAATTTTTGGAAGAAACGAGCGACTGGGTTTTCAGAATCTGGAATTGTACGGAAGACACCAATTAGTAAACCAAGGGTTGTTCCGACAACTGTCCCAATTAACGCGATAAATAGCGTTAAACCAGCACCACGTAAAAACATGTCGCCATATTGATTCCAAATATTTTTGAAATCGTTAATAAGTCCTGTTTTTTGTTCATCACTATCTGTTGCTGCAGGTTGATCCTTGATTGCTTGGTCCATAATTTTTGTCCGTTCATCTTGAGAAATACCTGCTAAAATTTTGTTTACTTTTTCAATGTCTGGATCGCCTTTACGCATGCCGACTGCTACTTGCGAGTCTTCAGCGCTAGCATCAAAGCCATTTTCTTTTGGAAATTCTAACATTTTTAATTCTTTATTGACACTAGTTGCTGTTATGCCTTCAGGGCGTTCACTAACATACCCATCAATCATGCCAGAAGCAAGTGCTGTTCGCATAGCTGAAAAGTTATCCATTGCTTGCTGTTTATTGACATTTGGAATTTGATCAATTAATCCGTAATGGAATGTATTTAGTTGAGCTGTAATTTTAGCATCAGCTAAATCTTTCAAGCTTTTTGCATTAGCGTATTTGCCATCTTTTTTTACAATTACGACAAATTGTGATTCATAATAAGGGTTTGTAAAAGCAATTTCTTTTTTTCGTTCAGCGGTTGGGCTCATTCCGGCGATAATGGCATCAATTTTTCCAGATTGTAAGGCGGGCGCCAAGCCATCCCATTTGGTTTGGACGATTACTAATTTACGACCTAAACCATCGGCAATTTTTTTAGAAATTTGAACATCATAGCCGCCTGCATAAGAGTTGCCTTGAATAGGCACTGCGCCATGTGCGTCATTTTTCTGTGACCAGTTAAAAGGGGCGTAGCCAGCTTCCATGCCGACACGAAATTCACCATTTTCCTCCGCCGAAGCGTTGGTTGTCATGCCAAGTAACGAAAATAGCGTGACAAGTAGTAGACTGAATGAAAAAACTTTTTTGTTCATCTTTTTCTCTCCTTTAAATTTCTTGTCTGATTGATCGTTTTGTCTTTTTTCAATCAACAAGCTTTGATAATCAGCTGAGCAAAAGCGATTCTGTCTTTTTAAAGGAGAATACTTCTGTCACAACCTATTTTTGAATACAAAAAAACAACCAAACAGATGTAAGGTTGCTAGGTAATGTCGAAAAAAATTCCTCAACGAAACATAGCACAACTTAGCATCACTACTAAGACAGTCCGCAAGCTCTTAACTTACGTCCCAACACACAACAGAAGAGGCTCCGTTATGCATTTCGGCGATTGATCCTAAACTTGCTTCCCAGTGTCCTCTCACTCCACAAGCGTAATAAAAACCGCGACCTCTACCTCTTTTTTGAGGCACTATTCAGTTATTAAATTCAGTTATTAATTTTAGGATAAATCCAGAAGAAAGTCAATATGTTCCAGCAAAGGAATTTATCAAGAGGACACAAACAGCATGAAATTAGCGTAACATTTTCCCTACGAAATAGAAACTAATACGAAAAAAGCAACCATTCCTAAAGGAACAGTTGCTTTTTACTTAAGCTTTGACAGCTTTTGGTTCACGACCTAAAATAGCTTGAAGAACAGTCAATACACCTAAAGAAGCTAAAATTGTATAAATTAGACTTGAGTAAGTTAAGATACCGAAATCCCAAGTTTTGTAAACTAATAAAACAATTGCTAAGGCGATAATAGCGATAACGTTGAAGAACGCAAAAGCCCAAAGATTTCCGTTTTCTTTACGAGAAAGATAAAAAACAGAGAACCAAATGCTTAAAACGCCCCAAGCGATGCAGGCAATAATTGCAGCCCAATAAATAATAAATGCGACCATTGTTGTTTCACCTCACTTTTACTCATGCATATTTTACCACGAGTTGAGAAATTTGTCACAAACTCTTTCAAGATAAATCAATATATAGGTAAGAAGTTTTCAAAAAGTGGAAAAACTTTTGGTGCTAATGTTAAAATACGTTATAATATAGAAGATTAGGAGCTGAATCGATATGCAAGATATCACGCAAGCCGAAGCAATTCATTGGTTGGCAACCCAACAAAAAATCACATTTTTAACAGGTGCGGGTATCTCGACAGCCTCAGGTGTGCCAGATTATCGTTCCTTAAAAGGTGTCTATCAAGGAATCCAGCAACCGGAATACTTATTGAGCCGGACTTGCTTAAAAACAGAGCCAGAAAAGTTTTATCAATTCGTTAAAACGCTCTATCATCCAGACGCACAACCTAATATCATTCACCAGAAAATGGCCCAATTAGAGCAAATGAAACGGGGAAAAATTGTTTCACAAAATATTGATGGGCTTCATCGAAAAGCAGGTAGCCAAGAAGTGGTGGACTTTCACGGTAATTTATATGAATGTTATTGCCAAACTTGTGGTGCAACGGTTCCTTGGCAAGACTATTTGCTTAGTGATCGGCACGCAGACTGTCATGGACAAATCCGTCCAGCTATTACTTTGTATGAAGAAGGATTATCCGAAGAGGCAATCGAAAAAGCCATTCAGGCCGTTGCTTCTGCCGACTTAATCGTGATTGTCGGCACGAGTTTTCAAGTGCATCCATTTTGCGATTTGATTCATTATAAACAACCAACGGCAGCTATTTTAGCCATTAATCAAACGCCGCTATTTTTACAACAACCTTATTATTTTTTAGAAGCGAAAGCCGAAACGATATTTGCAGAATTAACGATAAAGGAGTAACGGAATGGAAGAATTTAAATCAGAAAAAGAAAAAATGATCGCAGGTGCACTATATTTTGCCTCAGATCCTGAATTAGTGGCTGATCGCAAAAAAGCCCGTGAACAAATGGCGTTAATTAACCAACAACCAGACACTTATATTCGTCGTCAATTAATAGAAGAAACATTTGGAAAAGTGGGTGTCGGGACGTACATCGAACCGATGATTCAATTTGATTACGGCTACAACATTTCTGTGGGAAAAAATTTCTATGCCAATTTTAATAACGTTTTTTTAGATGTTTGTCCAATCGAAATTGGCGATAACTGTATGTTTGGACCCAATGTGCAACTTTATACAGCCGAGCATCCATTACAAGCGGCCAAGCGTAATAGCGGAATGGAATCAGGGAAACGAA
Organism: Enterococcus sp. S183_ASV_20; assembly: GCF_018919685.1. Classification (NCBI taxonomy): domain Bacteria; kingdom Bacillati; phylum Bacillota; class Bacilli; order Lactobacillales; family Enterococcaceae; genus Enterococcus; species Enterococcus sp. S183_ASV_20. The sequence continues at coordinate 22,019 of NZ_JAHLRI010000008.1, read as the reverse complement.
TTATCATTGGCAACAATGTTTGGATTGGCGGTGGAGCGATTGTCCTTCCTGGCGTAACATTAGGCGATAATGTAGTGGTGGCAGCAGGTGCTGTTGTGACCAAATCGTTTCCAGAAAACTGTGTGATCGCAGGTAATCCAGCACGGATAATTAAAGAATTGACTGAAGATGACGCCCCAACAACTTCTTTAGAACAACAACGAGCAAAGATTAACCAAATCGATAAGGAACTGGTCCGTTTATTAGAACAGCGGATGGACGTCGTCGCAGAGATTGCTGCAGTGAAAAAGAAAGCAGGTCATGCGGTTTTTGATTCTGAAAGAGAACAACAAGTATTAGAAACTATTCTGAATCATGTTGAAAATGCCGAGTATGAAGAAACATTATCTGAGACTTTCCAGGGAATTATGGACGCCTCTAAACGTTTCCAAGAAAAACATTTAGGAGAGTGAGGCGAAGGTCGTGGATGGAGAAATCAGAAGAAGAGAGATTGTTAAAAGATTAAGAGAGACCGAAAAGCCAATTAGTGCCACTCGTTTTGCAAAAGCTTTTGATGTCAGTAGACAAATTATTGTAGGAGATGTCGCTCTATTACGGGCGACAGGGGTCGAAATTGTCGCAACAGCTCGAGGGTATATGTTGGAACAACCTTTAGAAGGAATTGAACGGAAAATTGCTTGTCAACATACACCTGAACAAACGAGAGAAGAATTGTCAGTCATTGTTGCCAAAGGTGGAGAAGTGGTAGATGTGAGTATTGCACATCCGCTTTATGGGGAATTAATTGGCAGTTTGCGCATTCAATCAGAGAAAGATATTGATAAATTTATGGACAAGTATCAAAAAGAGCATGCTACATTACTATCAGTTTTAACAGGAGGCGTCCATCTGCATACTATTCGCTGTGCAGACGAAGAAACTTTCCAAGAAATCAAAGAGGCACTTCGAAAAAAAAGTATTTTGTTTGAAGGATAACGAGAAAAAGAGAGGACGTTGATGTTTGTTCAAGCCCTTTCTTTTTTTTCTTAGAAAATTACCAAAAAAAGATAGAAGAATTTGTGAATTTTCTTCTATTTTTTTAACTTTTTGCTAGAAATTTTTTATGAAACAGTATACTATTAAAAAAGGAGCCATTTAAACAATAACTATGTCAATTATTATGTTGGTACATAAAAATAAATGGAGAAAAATAAAAAAGGAGAATGAGTATGAAAAAACAATTTGCCCTGTTCTCTACCTTATTACTTTTAGGTTCATCAATGCCAGTAGGCGCATTTGCAGAAGGTAATAACTTGGTAGCTGAAAATAGTTCTGTCGCAGAAACAACCGCAGAAGCAACGACTGCTGAAGACACTGAAACGACAGCGACTAGTGAAACAACAGAAGCGACAGAAGAATCAACAACTGAAACAGAAAGTTCAACCGAATCAAGTGAATCTGCAACCACGGAGTCCACGGAAACGTCAGGAACCGAAACGACAGATTCCACAACTGATTCAACATCCACAAGTACGACAGAATCGACTACTGACTCCACCTCAACGAGTACAACAGAGTCAACCACAGATTCTACGTCAACAAGTACAACTGAATCAAGTACCACGCCGACGACTACACCAAGTTCTTCTAAAGAACAGCCAAAACCTGGCACGAGTACTTCTGAATCAAAACAGCCGGCGAAACCAGTGACACCAACAGCGCCAGCTGAAAAGCCAGTAGAACAACCAGTAGCGTCAACACCGCAGCCCGAAATAGTCCCACCAGTTACAAATGAAACGGTTGGGTTAGTGGAAGACGATGAGACGTTTACGGTCAGCAAAACGAAGAAGACAGAAGAGTTTATTCAAGAAATCGGTGAATCTGCTCGGAAAGTGGCCAAGGACAAAAACTTATATGCTAGTGTGATGATTGCTCAAGCAATTTTAGAAAGTGGTAGCGGCAATAGTAAATTAAGCCAGAAACCAAACTACAATTTGTTTGGTATTAAAGGCGATTACAAAGGTCAATCTGTTTCTTTTATTACCTATGAAGACAATGGTTTCGGTAACCTATACACAGTAGAAGCAAAATTCCGTCAATATCCAACGTATAAAGAATCAATGGAAGATTATGCGAAATTATTGAAAAATGGTTTAGATTCCAATAAAGATTTCTATCATGGTGTCTGGAAAACGGAAGCCAAATCATACAAAGAAGCGACACGTTTCCTAACAGGAAAATATGCAACGGACAAAGATTACCATAAGAAATTAAATGCGTTAATTAAAACATACGATTTAACTTATTATGATAAAGAAAAAGCAACCGTTGAACCAATGGAATCAAATTTCCCAGCCTATAATGGCAAAAACTATGACACCTTTAATAGTTATGCTTGGGGCAACTGTACACAATATGTCTACAACCGTATTACGCAATTAGGTAAACGTGTGGACTTAACAATGGGGAATGGTCAAGATTGGGGCGAAACAGGTCGTGCACGCGGGTACAAAGTAAGTCGTACACCAAAAGCAGGCGCAGCGGTTTCCTTCCCAGCTGGCGTTTTAGGCGCAGACAATACTTATGGTCATGTCGCATTTGTGGAAAAAGTCTTTAAAGATGGTAGCATCTTAATTTCTGAAATGAACGTGAAGGGATTAAACGTTGTTTCGACACGTACAATCTCAGCCGATGAAACACATTTAATGAACTATATCGTTCCAAAAGATAAATAAAAAAATCAGCTCTTTGTCAATAAGAACGAATGAGTTGGAAAAATCAAAGCTAGCACTGAAGAAGCAATTTTAATTCTTCAGTGCTAGCTTTTTTTGTGGCAAAAGTTTTCTCCAATAAAGTTTAATACATTCAGTTATTGCCAGGAGGCTTCAGGTCGGGATGAGTTAGCAACAGTCGCTGAGAGCTATATTTTTTTTAGGTAGAATCATTTACTTTTAGGTTAAAGATGTCTTATAATTGTAAGCGGATACAAAAATAAAAAAAGAGGTGGGTAAATGAGTAAAAAAGAAATAAATCAAGTAGTTGCCAGTAGCTATCAATTGTATATTAATGGAGAGTGGACAACAGGTAGTGGTAACAAAATGATTGCTAGTTACAATCCTAGTAATGGCGAAAAATTAGCAGAATTTGTTGATGCCACAAATGCAGATGTAGATCGAGCTGTAGAAGCAGCTCAAGAAGCGTTTCAGACATGGAAAGATGTTGACGTTGTAACAAGAAGCAATCTTTTGTTGAAAATTGCTGATTTGATTGAAGAAAATCAAGAACATTTGGCTATGGTGGAGACTTTAGATAATGGAAAACCGCTTCGGGAAACGCAATCGATTGATGTCCCTGCCAGTGCAGACCATTTTCGGTATTTTGCTAGTGTGATTCGTGGAGAAGAAGGATCTGTCAAAGAATTTGATAAGGATACGTTATCCATTGTTGTGAAAGAACCCATCGGTGTTGTGGGTCAAATTATTCCGTGGAATTTCCCCTTATTAATGGGCGCTTGGAAATTAGCGCCAGCGTTGGCAGCAGGTAATACGGTTGTGATTCATCCGTCCTCGAGCACATCATTAAGTCTGTTGGAATTGTTTAAGATTTTTGATCAAGTCTTGCCGAAAGGAGTAGTGAATTTAATCACCGGTCGTGGTTCTGATTCAGGAAATTATATGTTGGCACATCCAGGGTTTGATAAGCTAGCTTTTACAGGCTCAACAGAGGTGGGGTACACTGTCGCTAAAGCGGCGGCCGACCGCCTAATTCCAGCCACTTTAGAACTTGGCGGAAAATCAGCCAACATTATTTTTGAAGATGCCAATTGGGAACGTGCATTAGAAGGCGTGCAGTTAGGGATTTTATTCAATCAAGGGCAAGTTTGTTGTGCTGGGTCGCGTGTGTTCGTTCAGTCAGGTATTTATGATCAATTTGTAGAAGCTTTAAAGGAAAAGTTTGAACAAGTGAACGTTGGTTTCCCGTGGGAAAAAGATGTTGAAATGGGCGCTCAGATCAATGAGCATCAATTGGAAGAAATTTTAAAATATGTCGAAATTGGTGTGAAGGAAGGAGCTACGCTGATTACTGGTGGGCAACGTTTAACAGAAAATGGGCTAGACAAGGGGGCGTTTTTAGCACCTACGTTATTAGCGAACGGCACGAATACAATGTGCGTGGCCCAAGAAGAAATCTTTGGTCCTGTTGCAACAGTGATTAAATTTGAAACGGAAGAAGAAGTCATTCGTTTAGCTAATGATTCTGAATATGGTCTAGGTGGTGCCGTCTTTTCTCAAGATATCAATGTGGCATTACGGGTTGCTCGTGGTGTACGGACAGGTCGGATGTGGGTCAACACATACAATCAATTGCCTGCGGGCGCGCCATTTGGCGGTTATAAAAAATCAGGAATTGGTCGAGAAACGCATAAATCAATGCTAGATGCTTATACGCAAATGAAAAATATTTACATTGTGACAAAAGAAGAAGCAGATGGACTGTATTAAGTAGTGTAGTGAATTTTAGATAACAAACTTATTTTTGGCTATTGTTATTTTTCGAGCTAAACAAAACAATAATTTTTTGAAAAAATTGGGTGATGAGTAAAGTAAAACAAATTAAAAGTAAAGCCTGGTACAAAAATCACTTTGGATTTTTGTACCAGGCTTTAAAGCGGAGTAACAATAGTGTTCACTCTTGGTTGTTTTTAATTTTCGAATATTGAATATTATAGAAGGAGTTATTTTGCTTCTTCTGCTTCAAATTTAGCAAAAGCTGTTTCAATAACTTCTTTTAATGCAGAAGCAGAAGCTTCCATTTTTTCTTGTTCAGCATCTGTTAATGGAATTTCAATGACTTGTTTAACTCCTTGGCGGTTGATGATCGCTGGTGCACCGATATAAATATCGTTTTGACCATATTCACCTTCTAAATAAACAGATAATGGTAACACAGAGTTTTCATCGTTTAGGATAGCTTTAGTGATACGCGCTAGTGCAACCGCGATTCCATAGAAAGTAGCTCCTTTTTTCTCGATGATTGTGTAAGCAGCGTCGCGTACGTTGAAGAATAAATTAACCATTGCTTCTTCATCGACGTCAGGATTATTTTTCACCCATTCGTAAATTTGTAAGCCAGCGACATTCGCATGTGACCAAACTGGGAATTCTGTATCTCCGTGTTCACCTAAGATGTAGGCATGGACATTTCGTGCATCAACGTCAACTAATTCGGCAATTGCTTGACGGAAACGAGCAGAATCTAGTGAAGTTCCTGAACCGATTACTCGTTCTTTCGGGAAGCCAGAGAATTTCCAAGTTGAATAAGTCAAAATGTCGACTGGGTTTGCGGCAACTAAGAAGATACCGTTGAAACCAGAATCAACAATTGTTGTAACGATTTCTTTATTAATTTTCAAGTTTTTATGAACTAAGTCTAAACGAGTTTCGCCTGGTTTTTGAGGCGCTCCAGCTGTTAAGACAACTAAGTCTGCATCATGGCAATCGTCATAAGTAGCAGCATAGATTTTTTTAGGAGAAGTAAATGCTAATGCGTGAGATAAGTCCAACGCGTCTCCTTCAGTTTTTGGTACATTAATATCAATAATCCCAACTTCTTGAGCAATATTCTGAGTTACTAAAGCAAAGGCATAGCTAGAACCTACGGCACCGTCCCCGACTAAAATTACTTTTTGGTGATCTTTATTCCCTGCGGCTGCAGTCATGTGTACCATTCCTTCCTCTACATTCTTTTTCGTGAGCAACGAGTTTTTATTTCCTGTTGCTAAAGTGATAGTAACATGGTTTGTAAAAAATGTCACGAACTTTGATTGTAAAAATGATACAGTTTTCAGACCTGTTTCAAAATGGTAGCTCTTACATGTGCGTAATTTCACTATCTTACGCATATTTAAATTTCTAAAAAATTTTTTTACATCTTTCTTAATCTTCAAAGACTGCGAGTTTTTTTATTTCTATGGTATAATGAATAAAACTGGGTAGCGCATACGCTTCCCAGCCATTTTGTGTTGGCAAGCTTATAATCCAAGGAGAATGAAAGATGAAAGTAATCGTAGGACTGGGAAATCCCGGTAGTAAATACAAAGAAACAAAACACAACATTGGCTTTATTACGCTAGATGAAATTGCGTATCGGCAAAATGTTTCGTTTAATAATAGTAATTTTGAAGCAGATATTGCAGAGTTTTTTATAGGGACTGAGAAAGTATTGTTAGTGAAACCATTAACATTTATGAATGAATCAGGTCGCTCTGTTGGTCCGCTGTTGACCTACTTTGGGGCAGATGAGGAAGACTTGATTGTTATTTATGATGACTTAGACTTAGAGGTCGGTAAAATTCGTTTACGGCAAAAAGGTAGTGCTGGCGGCCACAATGGGATAAAAAGTCTGATTGCCCATTTAGGAACAAATGTCTTTCCTAGAATTAAAATTGGCATTGGTCGGCCCTCAAAAAATGATACAGTTATCCACCATGTACTAAGTACTTTTCCCAAAGAAACACACGAAGAGATGTTACTTGCTGTAAAAAAAGCAGCCGATGCCGCTTTATATGCATGTGAAGGACATACGTTTGTTGAAACAATGAATCAATTTAATGGAAAATAGCAGAAAGGAGGGCCCTTGTTTGAATATTATCGAACGAATTAGCCAAACAGAAATTGCTAAATCATGGCGCAGTCAACTAATGACAACAGGAACGCGCCAACTAATTACTGGGTTATCAGGCTCTGCTAAAACATTACTGATGGCAGGCGCTTTACAAAAGACGCATCAAAAAATTGTTATTGCGGTCCCAAACCTATACTATGCCAATCAATTAGTAGATGATTTTTTAAATATTTTACCTTCAGAACAAGTTCATCTATTTCCAGTAGATGAAGTGTTATCCGCCGAAATGGCCTTTTCTTCACCAGAAGCGCGCGCAGATCGAGTGAGTGCGTTAAATTTCCTGATGACAGCGAATGCAGGAATCGTGGTCGTACCAGTAGCTGGACTACGAAAATATTTGCCAACGAAAGAAACGTGGCAAAATGCGCAACTTCATTGGGAAATCGGGACAGAAGTAGAACCTGAAATCCTCGCGCAACGCTTAGTGTTAATGGGCTATGAACGCCAATCAATGGTCGGGAAGCCCGGCGAATTTAGTATTCGCGGAAGCATTGTTGATGTCTATCCTCTAAATGCCGAATACCCTGTTCGGGTGGAACTGTTTGATGTTGAAATCGACTCAATCCGTTATTTTGAAGCGGATACTCAACGCTCATTAGAAAATCTTGAAGAAGTAACGATTTCACCAATGACTGATTTAGTATTCTCAAAGGCAGATATGAATCATGGCATGACGAGGTTACAAGATGCTCTAGAAAAACGTTTAGCGACAGCTAAAGATCAAACGGAGACCGATTTTTTAGAAGAATATTTTGGTCAGTTGCTGTCTTCTTGGGAACAAGGGATTCCTACAGAAAATGCTCACTATTATACAGATTTTCTGTACCAACAAAAAACTACGCTGTTAGATTATTTACCAGAAAATAGTTTGCTTTTTGTGGATGATTATTCTCGTATGATGGAAACGGAGCGAGAAATCGCTAGAGAGGAAGCGGAATGGCAAACCCTGAAAATTGAAGAAATGCGCGTGTTTTCTGAACAAACTTTTGGCGTAGACTTTCATGATCAATTGCGAAAAACCGCACGAAATACGACCTTCTTTTCACTTTTTCAAAAAGGAATGGGGAATCTTCGTTTCCAAGAAGTCCATAATTTCCAATATCGTTCAATGCAACAATTCTTCGGTCAAATGCCGTTGCTAAAAGCGGAAGTGGACCGTTGGCAAAAGCAAAACCAAACGGTCGTTGTTTTTGTTCCTACGAAAGAACGGATTCAAAAAGTCGAAGAGCTATTTCAGGACTTTGACATACCTAGCGTAGTAAGCAATTGGGATCAGTTGTTAGATGGGCATGTCCAAATTGTCCAAGGGGCATTACAAACAGGGTTTGAATTACCTAAAAACAAGCTCGTGGCGATTACGGAAAAAGAAATTTTTCATACAACGACCAAAAAACGGGCACGTCGTCAAACAATCTCTAATGCGGAACGTTTGAAAAGTTATAGCGACTTAAAAACGGGCGATTATGTCGTTCATGCGAATCACGGGATTGGTAAATATATTGGTATGGAAACCTTAGAAGTTGATGGGGTCCATCAAGATTACATGACTATCTTGTACCAAAATGATGACAAGTTATTTATTCCAGTAACACAATTGAACTTGATTCAAAAGTTCGTTGCTTCCGAGTCTAAAACGCCGAAAATTAACAAGCTAGGCGGCAGTGAATGGACGAAAACTAAACGAAAAGTTGCTTCGAAAATTGAAGATATCGCGGATGATTTAATCTTACTTTATGCGACAAGAGAGTCGGAAAAAGGCTATGCTTTTCCGCCAGATGATGCGTATCAAAAAGAATTTGAAGAGGCTTTTCCGTATTCTGAAACAGATGATCAATTACGTAGTGCTGCCGAAATTAAACACGACATGGAAAAATCTCGACCAATGGATCGTTTGTTAGTTGGTGATGTAGGGTTTGGTAAAACTGAAGTGGCTTTACGAGCGGCCTTCAAAGCTGTTAGCAACAATAAACAGGTCGCCTTTTTAGTGCCAACAACTATTTTAGCGCAACAACATTATGAAACGATTCAAGAGCGGTTTGAGGGCTTTCCTGTAGAAATTGGTTTATTAAGTCGTTTCCGCACGAAAAAACAGCAAAATGAAACAATTGAAAAAATTAAACATGGCCAAGTAGATATTGTGATTGGTACCCATCGTTTATTGTCGCAAGATATTAATTTTAGTGATTTAGGCTTGTTGATTATTGATGAGGAACAACGGTTTGGAGTGAAACATAAAGAACGACTAAAACAATTGCGTTCACAAGTGGATGTCTTGACGTTAACAGCAACACCAATCCCAAGGACCCTTCATATGTCGATGTTAGGTGTCCGTGATTTATCCGTCATCGAAACCCCACCAGAGAATCGTTATCCGATCCAAACGTATGTCATGGAAAATAATCCTGGGGCGATTCGGGAAGCGATTGAGCGAGAAATGGCCCGAGATGGTCAAGTCTTTTATTTATACAATCGAGTAGATACGATTGAACGAAAAGTTGAAGAGTTACAAGCACTAGTTCCAGACGCACGAATTGCGTATGCACATGGGCAAATGACAGAAGTACAACTCGAGAATACTTTGTTTGATTTTATTGAAGGACAATATGATATATTAGTCACTACAACGATTATTGAAACAGGAGTAGATATTCCTAATGCTAATACCTTGTTTGTAGAAAATGCGGACTACATGGGCTTATCTACGTTGTATCAATTACGTGGTCGTGTGGGGCGTAGCAATCGAGTGGCCTATGCTTATTTTATGTACGAACAGCAAAAAATCCTAAACGAAGTTAGTGAGAAACGTTTAGAAGCAATTAAAGATTTTACGGAATTAGGTTCTGGGTTCAAAATTGCGATGCGTGACCTTTCCATTCGAGGGGCCGGAAACCTTCTTGGTGCCCAACAACATGGCTTCATTGATTCGGTTGGGTTTGATATGTACTCACAGATGTTATCTGAGGCAGTTGCTCGTAAACAAGGAAAAAATATCCAAGACCAAAAAACGTCTGTTGAAATTGATTTGGGCATTGATGCTTATATTCCAGGAACGTACATTACAGACGAACGACAAAAAATTGAAATTTATAAACGGATTCGTCAATTAGAAAATATGGATATGTACGAAGAATTAGAAGCGGACTTGTTAGACCGCTTTGGAGAGTATCCTGACGAAGTGGCGCATTTATTAACCACTGGCCGTATCAAAATGGATGGCGACCGTGCCTTGTTAGAAAGTATTCGTAAACGCGACCAAAAAGTCAAGTTTGTGTTAAGTAAAATTGGCACAAAAACATACTCTGTGGAGCAGTTGTTTGAAGCGTTATCGGCCACCAGCTTAAAAGCGGATCTAGCAGTTGAGAAAGAACAAATGACTATTTCCTTGAAGTTGCCGAAAGATTGTAAAGAAGCTGTTTGGATTCAAGAAATTGCTGCTTTTACAACCGCATTACGACAAGAAAAATACAAACATTCGCAAGAAACGGATTCCCTTTAAAAGGAGGCCTAGAAGATGGCACAAAAAGAAATGCAGCGAATGATGCAAGGTGCCGTTGTGTTAACCATTGCTTCCTTCATTGCAAAAGTGTTGAGTGCGTTTTATCGCGTTCCTTTTCAGAACTTTGTAGGGGATGAAGGATTTTACGTGTATCAGCAAGTTTATCCAATCTATGGGATTGCGATGACATTAGCATTGTCAGGCTTACCGCAATTTATTTCCAAAATTGTTGCTGAACAACCAGATATTCGGAGTCAAAAACAAGTGTTGCGCCAACTATATCCCTATGTGTTATGGTTAGCGATTGCTTGTTGGGCCTTCTTTTTCTTTGGTAGTCAAGAAATTGCTATTAGTATGGGGGATGCTGCACTCCAACCATTAATGGAAGTTGTTTCCTTTACCTTTTTACTCGTTCCAATTCTTTCCTTCTATCGTGGAAATTTTCAAGGTCATTTGTTGATGGTGCCTAGTGGTATTTCACAGGTGATGGAACAGTTTGTGCGTGTTGGGGTTATTCTAGTAGCTGCGTTGTCCTATCATTACTTTGGTGGCTCCATTTACCAAACGGGGACGGTGGCCATGAGTGGTGCGTTGGCTGGCGGTGTCTTAGCGGTACTTGTCTTATGGTACTACAATCGAAAAATTCTTAGTGGAAGTACGGAATACTTGCATCAATGGAAGATTATGCCTCAAACCACAGGACTATTTAAACGTTTAATGATTGAGGGTGGTTTGGTCTCTTTATATAGTGCTTTTCTGATTCTATTTCAATTAATTGATTCCTTTAAAGTAAAAAATGCCCTCATGCTTTTCGGGCTCTCTGATTTAGCTGCGAAAGTGGACAAAGGGGTCTATGATAGAGGACAACCACTAGTTCAATTAGGGTTGGTAATTGCTTTAGCTTTAAGCTCAACCTTTTTACCAGGTTTGACAAAATATTTTATGAAAAAAGACCGTCAACAATTTTTACAAGTTGCAAAAATCTTTTTGCGTCTTACCACAACCTTGGCATCGGCGGCTTCGATTGGTCTAATGATGTTATTGCCGTACATGAACTTTACACTTTTTAAAGATTATAAAGGCAATGATGTTTTAGGGGTGTATGTTTTATCCATCGCTTTTATGGCCATTATTCAGGCCTACCAAAGTATTGAACAAAGTCGCAATCGTTTTAAAGGTCCTTTAGTGGCAGCTGGTGTGGGCTTATTAGTGAAATTACTGACAACGGGCTTTTTCACCATTCGTTGGGGAACATTAGGTGCTAGTTGGTCTACCATCCTTGGGTTACTAGCGACGTTATTCGTTTTAGTCCGACAATCGGATGCAGCGATTAATTGTTTTGTTCGAGAACGAAGCTTTTTGAAAAAATTGTTGCTTAGTTTAGCAATCATGATGCTGTCATTACTGGTCTATCAAGGAATTATCTCCATCTTGTTCCAAGGTGTGCATCACCGAAGTCAAGCGTTTTTCGTTACAGTTTTAGGTGTTGCAGTGGGTGGTACAGTTTTTATTAGCACCATCATTAAGTTAGAATTATTTACGATACGTGAATGGTTAAGTTTACCGTATGGCGCAAAAATTTTACGGATGAGACAAAAAAAATAAAAGAGGTGAATGTGATGCGGTTAGATAAATTTTTAAAAGTTTCTCGCATTATTAAAAGAAGAACAGTTGCCAAAGAAGTCGCTGATAAAGGTCGGATTCAAATCAACGGAGTCTTAGCCAAATCTTCTAGTACTGTGAAGATTGGTGACCTTGTCAAAATTCAATTTGGGAACAGAATTTTAGAAGTAGAAGTCCTGCAACTAAATGACTCTACGAAAAAAGAAGATGCCACAAAAATGTATGAGATAAAATCAGAAACACGCGTCTCTGAAGAATAAGCAGGTGAGGATGGAGCGCTTGGCAAGTTCATTGAAAAGATGAATATTCCAAGCGCTTCATCCTTTCAGCTTTTTAATGAAACAGACGCGCCGCTTTTGAAAAAAATTAATAAATCAACCGCTGTTATTTCAAAAGCAAAGAATATTTTAGAAAAAAGCTTGATTTTCTTTAACTTCTCTGAAATTAACATTAGACAAGGTTCTTAGATGTTGGTATAATAAAACGGACAATCCAAAGCGAGTGGAGCGAGACGATGGGAAAGAATGAAAAAAACTCGAAGAAAGTTGCGGCATTGGAAAATGACTACACGAAAGAACAGTATGTCGAATTCCAAAAACAACAGAAACAATTGATTTTTAGACGCAGACGCTTGGCAGCGATTTTTCTCGTGGCCTTCATTATTTTTGCCTTTTCTGGCATCCAATTGATGAAAGATTATCATCGCTTAGGTGCTTTCAAACAAGAACGAGCAGATGCAATTGCTGAATCCGTAGCAGTTGATAAGAAGGTCAAGGATCTAAAAAAAGACGTTGCTTTGTTAAAAGATGATGATTATGTGGCAAAATTAGCACGTAGCCGTTTCCTTCTCTCAAAAGAAGGCGAACAGATTTATCCCACACCAGAACAAATGAAAAAAACACAGACTTCTGGAGCGGAAGAAAGCAAGAGCAGTTCAGAAAAAAATAGTCAATCACAGTCTTCAACTGAAACAACTAAGTCTTCAGCTGAATAAACTGCAATTATAATTAGGGAAAAAATAGGAGGAACAATTTTTTTATGTCAATCGAAGTAGGAGCTAAATTGCCAGGAAAAGTGTCAGGGATTACTAACTTTGGTGCATTTATTGATTTAGGAGAAGGAAAAACTGGGTTAGTACACATCAGTGAAGTGTCTAATGGATTCGTTAAAGATATTCATGATGTATTAACAGTAGGTGACGAAGTAACAGTGAAAGTAACCTCAGTTGGTGACGACGGCAAAATTGGCTTATCGATCCGTAAAGCGCAAGAGCCAGCAGAAGGGCAACAACCAAAACGTGAATTTCAACGTCGTGAAAACAATTATGAGAATCGTGACCGTAATCCACGCGCAGGGGGCAAAAAGCCTTTCAATAAACCACAAGCAAATAACAATAACAATAAACAAGATTTTGACTCATTGATGAGCTCTTTCTTGAAAGATAGTGATGACCGTTTATCTTCATTAAAACGTAATACTGAAGGCAAACGTGGCGGACGTGGCGGACGTCGCGGCTAAGCACAAACAAATAGGGGGACTGGGGATAACGAATGGGTTATTTCTCGGTTCCTCTTTTATTCTAAGGAAGAAAGAAGGGCGAACAATGTTTTGGCAGTTTTATAAACGAGGAAAAGAACAAGGATTTTGGCAACCGCATCAAACAATCGTGGTCGCCGTTTCTGGTGGTGTAGACTCCATGGCCCTTTTGACGTTAATGGAACAGGTGGCAGAAAAAGAACAATTACAATTGGTTGTTGCACACGTCAATCATCAATTGCGAGAAGCGTCGGCACAGGAAGCGCAATATCTCGCTACCTATTGTCAGCAGCGAGAGCTAACGTATTATGAAACACGTTGGGAAGACCCTGAAAAGCAACGGAATTTAGAAGCAAAAGCGCGCACATTTCGTTATGAATTTTTTAAAGAAGTCATGGAAATTGAAGGTGCGGCGGTCTTAATGACGGCACATCATCTAGACGATCAAGCGGAAACGATTTTAATGAAGCTGATTCGAGGAACTAATTTTTCCCATTCCGCGGGCATTAAAGAGAGACGTCCTTTTGCGACAGGAGAATTGATTCGTCCGTTACTCATTTATCCAAAAGAAGAATTGTATCAATTTGCACAGCGCCAAGCATTCGTTTATTTTGAGGACGAAACGAACCAAACCAATGAATATTTGAGAAATCGGCTCCGTAATCAGGTTTTGCCGCTATTAAAGCAGGAAAATCCGCAATTCTTAGATCAGATTGCTTCTTTTAGTAATGAACAACGTTTTGCCCAAGAATTTATTCAAGAACAAATTGAGCCTCAATTATCTGAAGCCGTAGAACCAACCAAACAAGGCTGGCGCATTCCTTTGAAGAGATTATTAAAAGAAACGCCTGCGTACCAGCACTTCTTTTTAACCGCGTTTTTCCAAAAAACATTAGTGCCGTTAGGGGTTTCGTTAAACCAACGCCAGATGACACAAATTTTAAAAGTTTTGAATGATGAACGCCAACCGCAAGGCTCGGTTATGTTAGAACAGCAATGGCAGCTAGCTAAAAGTTACGATTGGCTGTGCTTAGAACAAAAACAGGTTGCACTGCGAGAAGAAGTTACACATTTATTAGTACCTGGCGCGGGGATTTATTTATCGGAAACCGAGTGGCTAGGATTAATTGCGACAGACAAACCGTTTCCTCTTCCTGAAGAGATTAATCAATGGACGGGTCAGTTGTTAGCAATCCCGTTGACAACAGCCACACCTTTGACCGTTCGTCATCGCCAAAGTGGTGATCGGATTACATTAAAACCAGGGTTTACGAAAAAATTAAGCAGAGTTTTTATTGATCAAAAAGTGCCAAATGAAGCGAGAGAGAGTGCTTGGGTCATTACGGATGAGCAAGAGGAAATCATTTGGGTACCAAAATTTGCAAATTCCTATTTGAGTATTCCTTTAGAAACTGATAAAATACACTACAGACTCCTTTTTAAGACAAAGGAGTAATGCTGAAAGGAGCGCACTATGATAGAAAAAGATATTGAGAAAGTCCTAATCTCCAAAGAAGAAATTCTTGCGAAGTCTGCAGAGCTTGGCAAGCAACTGACAGAAGAATATCAAGGGAAAAATCCTTTAGTGGTCGGTATTTTAAAAGGTGCAGTACCATTTATGGCTGATTTGACTCGTGAAATCAATACTTATTTAGAATTGGACTTTATGGATGTATCTAGCTACGGCAACGCGACAGTTTCTTCAGGCGAAGTAAAAATTGTCAAAGACTTAGACACAAATGTCGAAGGTAGACATATTTTAATCGTAGAAGATATCATCGATAGTGGTCGTACATTAGCGTATTTAGTAGATTTGTTTAGATACCGTAAAGCTGCATCTGTGAAAATTGTTACCTTATTAGATAAACCAGAAGGCCGTGTAGTAGACATTAAAGCTGACTACGTAGGGTTTGATGTGCCCAATGAGTTTGTGGTCGGTTACGGATTAGACTATGCAGAAACGTACCGCAACTTGCCTTATATTGGCGTTTTAAAACCTGAAGTTTACGAATCAAATTAATATCTATCAAGGAATTAATTGTGTTACAATGTAAAGGTCAGGATTGATAAAAGAATAACATGAATTGTAATGATGAGCATAAGGAGGACAGGCATGAACAAAAAGAATAATGGCATGAAAAATGGTTTATACTACGTCTTAGTAGTACTTGCCATGGTCATGGTTGTCTATTTCATTTTTGGAAATAACGACCAACAATCGCCAGACATCGATTACTCAACCTTCCAACAACAATTGGAAGACGGAAAAGTCAAAGACATGACCATTCAACCAACCAATGGGGTTTACCGGATTGAAGGTCAGTATAAAGAAAAACAAGAAGTGAAAGACACAGGTGGTCTGTCATTGTGGGGCTCAACGCAAGCGTCGTCAAAAGGCTTCACAACAACCGTTTTACCTAGTGATACAACCTTAGCTGGCATTCAAGATGCGGCACAAAATAACAAGGTGAAGCTAGTTGTCAAAGAACAATCAACAAGTGGTGCTTGGTTGTCACTGTTGTTTAGTTTCTTACCATTAGTGATTATTTTCTTCTTCTTCTACATGATGATGAGCCAACAAGGCGGTGGCGGTGGCGGCGGTGGCCGTGTGATGAACTTCGGTAAATCAAAAGCCAAAGAAGCCGATAAAAAAGCTAACCGTGTCCGCTTCTCAGATGTAGCTGGTGCGGAAGAAGAAAAACAAGAATTAGTTGAAGTAGTGGAATTCTTAAAAGATCCACGTCGTTTCGCTGAATTAGGCGCACGGATTCCTGCGGGCGTACTATTAGAAGGACCTCCAGGGACTGGTAAAACGTTACTTGCTAAAGCCGTAGCAGGTGAAGCAGGTGTGCCATTTTACTCAATCTCAGGTTCAGATTTCGTTGAAATGTTTGTCGGGGTCGGTGCTAGCCGTGTCCGGGATTTATTTGAAACAGCGAAGAAAAACGCGCCTGCGATTATCTTTATCGATGAAATCGATGCAGTTGGTCGTCAACGTGGTGCTGGTATGGGTGGCGGACACGACGAACGTGAACAAACCCTTAACCAATTATTAGTTGAGATGGATGGTTTTGATGGCAATGAAGGAGTTATCGTAATTGCTGCAACGAACCGTTCAGACGTGTTAGACCCAGCGTTGTTACGTCCAGGTCGTTTTGACCGCCAAATCTTGGTAGGACGTCCAGATGTCAAAGGTCGTGAAGCGATTTTACGTGTTCATGCGAAAAACAAACCGTTAGCTGATGACGTTGATTTGAAAGTTGTTGCACAACAAACACCAGGTTTTGCTGGTGCTGATTTAGAAAATGTCTTAAACGAAGCAGCCTTAGTTGCCGCTCGTCGTAACAAGAAAAAAATTGATGCTTCTGATGTGGATGAAGCCGAAGACCGCGTAATTGCTGGTCCAGCTAAAAAAGATCGCGTGATTAATAAAAAAGAACGCGAAATGGTGGCTTACCATGAAGCGGGACACACAATCGTTGGTTTAGTCTTAAGCCGTGCCCGTGTTGTCCATAAAGTAACAATTATCCCTCGTGGTCGCGCAGGCGGTTATATGATTGCTTTACCAAAAGAAGATCAATTCTTAATGACTAAAGAAGATATGTTTGAACAAATCGTTGGCTTACTTGGTGGACGTACAGCAGAAGAAATTATCTTTGGCGTTCAATCAACAGGGGCTTCAAATGACTTTGAACAAGCAACAGGGATTGCCCGTAGCATGGTAACTGAATATGGAATGAGCGACAAATTAGGACCTGTTCAATATGAAGGAAACCATCAAGTCTTTGTCGGTCGTGATTATGGTCAAACAAAAGCTTACTCAGAACAAGTGGCGTTTGAAATCGATCAGGAAGTTCGTCGTATCTTAATGGATGCTCATACAAAAGCGCATGAAATTATCGAAGCGCACCGTGAACAACATAAACTAATCGCTGAAAAACTATTAGAATATGAAACATTAGATGCAAAAGCAATCAAATCATTATTTGAAACAGGTAAAATGCCTGAAGGTGCTGACAGCGACTATCCTAGTGAAAAAGAAGCGCAAACATTCGAAGAAGCAAAACGTGCTTTGGAAGAAAAAGAAGCGCAAAAACAAGTTGAAGAAAAACAAGACTTTGAAGAAGCGAAAAAAGAATTACATGATGAAGCAGAAGAAGTCAAAGTAGAAAGCGAACAAACAGAAAAAGAAGTCCAATCTGAAGAGAAAAAAGATTCAGATTCCAATTCTGAATATGATCGCAATAACTACGAAGATCGTTATAAATAACCAATTAGTAGAAGGTGCAGTATTTGTCGAGTTGACGAATACTGCACCTTCTATAATATTAAGATATTCTATAGAAGGAAGATTATTTGGTTGAAAAAACACCTGATTCCTAGTATTATCTGACTAATGGACAAAAAAGCACCAAGAGAAGAGGAAAAAGAATGGAAGATTATTTAGTAAAAGCCCTTTGTTATAAAGGTTCAATACGAGCATATGCCATCAGTGCCACTGAAACTGTTAGCGAAGCGCAAAGAAGACATGATACATGGAGTTCTTCTACTGCAGCGTTAGGACGCACATTGATTGGAGCCCTTTTACTAGGAGCGACTTTAAAAGGTGACGATAAATTAACTGTAAAAGTACAAGGAAATGGCCCAGCTGGCGCTATTATTGTCGATAGTAATGGCCGTGGAGAAACAAAAGGCTACATTAAAAATCCACATGTCAGCTTAAAGTTGAATGCAACAGGTAAAATTGATGTACGTGGTGCTGTCGGTAACGAAGGAATTTTCACAGTCATTAAAGATTTAGGATTAAAAGAAACCTTTTCTGGACAAACACCTATTGTTTCTGGTGAAATCGGTGAAGACTTTACATATTTTATGGCGGTCTCTGAACAAGTTCCTTCAGCTATCGGTTTAGGTGTATTGGTGGACACGGATGAATCTGTGAAAGCAGCCGGTGGTTTTATGATTCAAGTAATGCCAGGTGCCGATGAAAGTGCCATTGATTTTATTGAACAGCGTCTAGCGGAAGTGCCACCAATTTCACAATTACTAGAAAATGGAGAAACACCTGAACAAGTCTTGTATCGCTTATTGGGAGAAGACGAAGTAGAAATTTTAGAAAAAATGCCTGTACAATTTAAATGTGACTGCTCCAAAGAAAAATTTGCGACCGCTTTGATTGCCGTTGGGATCGATGAATTAAATGCGATGATTGATGAAGATCATGGAGCGGAAGCAGTTTGTCAATTCTGTAACAATAAATATCACTATAGTGAAGAAGAATTAATTGAACTTCGCGATGAAGCGATTCGCAATACGAAACAAAAGTAGGAGGAAAGACTATGTGGAAAATTGGAGACGTTGAAATCCCCAACCGTGTTGTCGTAGCTCCGATGGCGGGTATTAGTAACGCCGCTTTTCGTGTGACTGTAAAAGAATTTGGCGCAGGATTAGTCGTTTGTGAAATGATTAGTGATAAAGGAATTAAATTAAGAAACAAAAAAACCTTAGAAATGCTATATATTGATGAGCGAGAATATCCTTTAAGTGTACAAATTTTTGGTGGAGATAAAGAAACATTAGTGGAAGCTGCTAAGTTTGTGGAAGAAAATACGCAAGCGGCGATTATTGATATTAACATGGGCTGCCCTGTCAATAAAATAATTAAAGCTGAAGCTGGTGCGAAATGGTTGCTGGATCCGAATAAAGTGCATGAGATGGTTCACGCAGTCTCTTCGGCAGTTTCTTTGCCTGTTACTGTAAAAATGCGAACAGGCTGGGATGAAGATCATCTATATGCTGTAGACAACGCTTTGGCTGCCGAACAAGCAGGGGCTTCGGCAATTGCTATGCATGGTCGAACACGTGTCCAAATGTACGAAGGGACAGCCAACTGGGACGTTTTAAAGGAAGTGAAAAAGCATTTAACCATTCCTTTTATGGGAAATGGCGATGTCAAAACGCCTGAAGATGCTAAACGCATGTTAGAATATGTTGGAGCGGATGGTGTGATGATTGGTCGAGCTGCTTTGGGCAATCCTTGGATGATTCAACGGACGAAAGAATACTTGGAAACGGGCGAATTGATGCCTGAGCCTTCACCAGCTGAAAAAATTAACATTGCAAAAGTTCATTTACAACGATTAGTGGATTTAAAAGGTGAAAAAATTGCGGTCCGTGAGTTTCGCCAACATGCTTCTTACTATCTAAAAGGAATTTCGCGAGCAGCCAAAGTGAAAGTTGCGATTAACCAAGTTGAAACACAACAAGCAGTTGTCGATTTACTTGATGCCTTTGTAGAGAAGATTTCCAAAGTTGCTGTAACTACTATAGAAGAATAAAAAATTCAAGCCGAAAGTAAAATTCGGCTTGCTTTTTTTCGAATTACTGTGGCATTATTAGGATAGGTTAAAATCAAGAATGGAGGAACAACAGTGGCAGAAGAACAACAAGCGCATTTAGAGGATTTAAATGATCAAATGCTCGTGCGCCGCGAAAAAATGGAAGCTTTACGTGAAGAAGGGATTGATCCTTTCGGTAAACGTTTCGATCGCACTCATAATTCAGCAGAACTTCATGAACAATATGATAATCATACAAAAGAAGAACTTAGTGAAATGAATACAGAAGTCAGCGTTGCTGGACGTATGATGACAAAACGTGGTAAAGGAAAAGCTGGTTTCGCCCATTTGCAAGACCGTGAAGGCCAAATTCAAATTTATGTTCGGAAGGACCAAGTTGGAGATGAAGCCTATGAACTATTTAAACATGCTGACTTAGGCGACTTCTTTGGTGTGACAGGTCAAGTAATGAAAACCAATACGGGGGAAGTTACTGTTAAAGCTCAAACAATTACGTTATTAACTAAAGCTTTGCGTCCGTTGCCAGATAAATACCATGGATTAACGAATGTGGAACAACGCTATCGTCAACGCTATTTGGATTTAATCAGTAACAAAGAAAGTTTTGATCGTTTCATGAAACGCAGTCAAATTATTAGCGAAATCCGTCGTTATCTAGATGGCAATGGCTATGTCGAAGTAGAAACGCCTGTCTTGCATAACGAAGCAGGAGGAGCTGCTGCTCGTCCATTTATCACACACCATAATGCATTAGATATGGACTTATACTTACGCATTGCCCTAGAGTTACATTTAAAACGTTTAATTGTCGGTGGCATGGAAAAAGTATATGAAATTGGTCGTGTCTTCCGTAATGAAGGAATCGATACCACTCATAACCCAGAATTTACAATGCTAGAAGCTTATACTGCTTATACTGATTATCAAGATGTGATGGATTTAACAGAGGGAATTATTCGTAATGCTGCGGAAAAAGTCTTAGGAACTACTGATATCACGTACGATGGTCAAGCTGTTGACTTAGGAAGTCCTTTCAAACGTCTACACATGGTAGATGCGGTCAAAGAACAAACGGGCGTAGATTTTTGGCAAGAGATGACGATAGAAGAAGCCCGTGCGTTGGCTAAAGAACATAATGTTGAAATTACAGATGCCATGACAGTCGGTCATATCATTAATGAATTTTTCGAAACATTTGTAGAAGATACGTTGCAACAACCAACATTTATTTATGGTCACCCAGTAGCTGTTTCACCATTAGCGAAGAAAAATCCAGAAGATGGTCGTTTCACTGACCGCTTTGAACTGTTTATTATCGGAAAAGAGTTTGCTAATGCATTTACAGAATTAAATGATCCAATTGACCAACGTGAACGTTTTGAAGAACAAGAAAAAGAACGGGAACAAGGAAATGATGAAGCACACGGAGTAGATGAAGATTTCATCGAAGCCTTAGAATATGGCTTACCACCAACCGGAGGATTAGGTATTGGGATTGATCGACTAGTTATGTTATTAACCGATGCACAATCAATTCGTGATGTATTATTATTCCCAACAATGAGATAAAAAAAGATGCCTTAAGGGCATCTTTTTTTGTATTCGCAAAAAATTAAATAAAAAAAGAATAGAAAAACAATTGAAACCAATTCTTTTTTTTTTAAAAAATCGAAGATGGGTAATAAAAAGAATGGGTAATCTGATAAAAAAACGAACTTTATCTAATCGGATAAGAAAGAATAATCGGTATTGAAAAAAAGTTTAAAAAAAGTGAAAATAATGATTGACCAATGCTTGAAATCTTGGTATATTATTACATGTCGCAAGGCGAGTCACACAGCTGAACGATTCAGAAATCAATAATTAAATAACAATTCTTGATTTCAAATATCTCGAAAAAAGTTTGAAAAAACAACAAAAAAGTTGTTGACAAATAACAAACGAGATGATAAGATATAGAAGTTGTCACAACAGACAACAACAACCGAGCAAAACAACTTAAAAAACTTTTTTAAAAAAGTTCTTGACATTCAAACGAAAGTTTGTTATGATATAAAAGTTGCTGCGAGGTAACGTAGACCTTTGAAAACTGAACAAAGAATAGACGAACCAAATGTGTAGGGCGTCTTGATTCAATTCAAGACAGCAAACATTTTTAACAAGCAAGCAATATGCTAGCAAACAAATTGAGCTTAACAATCGCAAGATTGTTCTAACTTTTATTATGAGAGTTTGATCCTGGCTCAGGACGAACGCTGGCGGCGTGCCTAATACATGCAAGTCGAACGCTTCTTTCCTCCCGAGTGCTTGCACTCAATTGGAAAGAGGAGTGGCGGACGGGT
>NZ_JAHLRI010000089.1:0-6855 GCF_018919685.1 Enterococcus sp. S183_ASV_20 | reverse complement strand
CATTAATATCAGTCGCTTTACTACGCTCAAAATCACGTTGGGTTCTGTAATGAATGTATTCTTCGGCTAAGGCATATTCATTGTTGGATAGCAGAGTATGTTCCACAATATTTTGAATTTCATAAATTTTTACGTTATTGGTAAAACGTTCGGCAATTTCTCGATTGACATCGGCAACAATCGATTGGACTTTTTGATGTGTCAAAGGAGTGACTTGGTCATGTATTTTTTGTTCAGCTTTGATCAAAGCGTCGTATATTTTTTGATCATCGAAAGTCACTAAACGACCATCCCGTTTGACGACTTTAATTGTTGAGAGATTAACATCCTCGGCTTTTTCATCAGTAATCTTCATCATTTTATCCAGCTCCTTATATCTCGTTAGTAACTATCCTAATACAAAGGTCGGCTAAATTCAATCGATATATTGCGTATTTTTAGTAAAATATCACTAGACAAACACTATATATTGTGCTTGTGCTGTTTTGAAAAAATATGAAAACAAATGAAGAAAAGGATTGAGCAAATTTTTTTGTGTGAAAAAAATTCTTTGTCCAAATTAAAAAACAGCAAAGAGTTTTTTGCCAAATTGCTAAAAGCAACACTAAAAAATAACAATTATTAAATAATAATTATTTGCGAATTTATTCACGAAATGCCAATTATTCTTTGACTACCGAACGATATTGTAAGATAAAACGATGTTCATTCAGATTTTTTCTTGGTAAAATAAGAGTAATAACAAAACGTTGGAGCGAGAAAAATGAAAAAAATTGTAGAAGTAAACCATGTCAGCAAGACATATGGTCGTTTAAATAATAAAACAGAAGTATTAGATAATATTTCGTTTACCGTTGATGAAGGCGAATTTGTGGGGATTATGGGTCCCAGCGGTGCTGGGAAATCGACACTGTTGAATGTCTTATCCTCGATTATTTTGCCAACCGCAGGAATCGTGCGCATCGCCGGACAAGACATTTTAAAAATGCGAGATAATCAATTAAGTGATTTTCGGAGAAACGAAATGGGGTTTATTTTTCAATCGTTTAACCTAATTGATACGTTAAATGTGAAGGACAATATTCTGTTGCCTTTAGCTGTAGAAAAAGTTTCATTAGAAGAAATGGATAAACGTTTGTTACATGTGACTTCGATTTTGGGGATTCAGGAGCTTTTATCTGCTTATCCACCAGAGATTTCTGTGGGACAAAAACAACGGGTAGCAGCTGCTCGTGCTTTGATTACGAACCCTAAAATTATTTTTGCAGATGAACCAACTGGCTCGCTGGATTCAAAATCAGCAACAGAATTGTTGAAATATTTAGCTGAAATTAATCTACATGATGATGCCACAATTTTGATGGTGACACATGACCCGTACACGGCCAGTTTTTGCAATCGCATCTTATTCATTAAAGACGGTGCGATTTTCTCAGAAGTTGTTCGTCAAGGATCACGTAAGGAATTTTTTAATCGTGTGATAGATATGCAAGCAACGATTGGTGGAGGCGGGCGCGCAAATGATTTTTAAACTATCATTAAAAAATTTAAAAGCTCATGTACCTAATTATCTGGTTTATTACATTAGTATGACTATTGCAGCGGTCGTTTATTATTGTTTTCGTGCGATTGCATACAACCAGCCTCTTGTCGCAGGTGCAGGCCGTGATATCGAAATTAAGCGATCTTTAGGACTTGGTAGTACCTTAGTCACGATTATTATTTTGGGCTTTATGTTGGCAGCAAATCGCTTTTTTATTGGCAAACGTAGCCAAGAAATTGGCTTGTATCGATTAATTGGTTTGAGAAAGAGCCAAGTTTCACTAATTTTTTTAGTGGAAAATTTAGTTTTAGGCTTTGTTTCACTAATTAATGGGATTATTCTAGGAGTGATTTTCACCAAGTTGTTTTCAATGATTTTAGCCAAAGTTATGTTTTTAGAAGTCCCCAGTTTCTTCTATATTTCTTGGCGTTCCGTTATTGAAACCGGTGTAGCTTTTGCATTTATGATTTTGATTGTCTGCTTAAGAAGTATTTGGATGATTTATCGTTATCCATTGTCGCAGCTTATGCACCAAGAAAAAATTGGTCAAATTAATTATAGTCGTTTAACGAAACGGCGGCAGTTTCTAGGTATTTTAGGTCCTATTTGTTTACTGGCTGGTTATTTTATTGCGTTTGATTTTCGGAATTTAGCGACAGGTATTGTGTATAAACAATTAAATGATTCATTGGATATCTCGATTCCGATGATTATTACATTGACGCCTTTTATCATTTTGGGTCTCTGTGTGGTGGGAACTTATTTATTTTTCCGTTATACCATGTATTTTATCATTCGCTTATTTAATCATAGAAAAAAATGGTATTACCAAGATTTACGCATGATTACTTTAGGCAATGCCAAACGCTACTTATTTAAAAGTAGCAAAACACTCACTGGTTTGACCTTGTTAATTGCGACAGCCTTGAGTGGGATTGGCGTGATGGTTTTTGTGTATACGATTAGTATGCACACGGTCAACAGTGATGGCCCCGTGGACTTTTTAGTTTCACAGGAAAGCTATCCTAAATTGAAGAAAGTTCTTGATGAAGCGAAGGACACCAAAATAAAAAATGAAGTGACACTTTCTTATAAAATTACTGGAATTGAACGCAGTTTGCGAATTGGTCAAGCGCAAGAGGAACAAGAAACGATTGAAGCAGTTAATGTTTTATCTTTCTCCAACTACCGCAACTATCAAAAAATTAATCCTTATTTAAACGATTTACATTTAAAAAATGACCAAAGTGTTATCTATATGGATAGCTTTACCAATATTTTAAGTGGTATGTCTCGTTATGAATCGAAACTGCAATTTGTTGAAGGGGAGAAGGCACAACTGCAACAAGTGCTGCCTAACTATCTAGGCAATTTTTTATTGCAATATTCCTTACCAACGATTGTCGTTTCCGATGCCCTTTATCAGAAAGTGACAAAAAATTCCATTCAGTATCAGATTAACGCCGTAAATGTTGACACGAAAAGCCGTGAAAAACTTTATGAAGCCGTAAATAAACAGATTGCCACAGAATGGCAAGCGCCAATTTTGTATAAGTATGAAAAAAATAACCAGCAGTTGAGTGGTTTTGCCAAACAAATGCCTAACGAAGAGGTAAAGAATACGCAAGATGATGTCACAGAAACTTGGCGGCTAAATATGAATGATCGCTACGCCTCTTTACGCTATGAACGAAAAATTAACGGCTTGACTTTATATGTCTCCATGTTTGTGGCAATTTTAGCGTTGTTTATTACGGGCAGTATTTTGATGTTACGACAACTGTTTTCAGCTGTAAGTGAGCGTCAAGATTACGTGACTTTAAAACGGATGGGTGTTTCTAGTAAAGCGATAACTAAGCAAATTTATCGACAGAATAGTTTGATTTTCTTTCCGCCGATGGTCATTGGGATTTTGCATACTACCTTTGCCATTTATTTGCTAAGCCAATTTATTAAGAGTCCAGGATATTTGTTAGTATATCTTTCTTGTGGAATCTTAATAATTGTTTATCTAATTTTTTATATTTTAACGTCTGCCATTTATGCGCGGATGATTCGACACATCCATTTTTAAAAAACTGTAAAAGCCGTTGTGAAGCGGTTTTTACAGTTTCTTTATGCGAAAAAATTATGAGAGTTCCGTTTATGAAAATCATGAAAATTTAAGAAGTGACGAAATTGTTAGTTTTTTTATTAAATTGTAAGAAATTTCAATGGACTTTGCTGAAATATAGCATAAAATAATGGATAGCGATTAACCTTAGGAGGTGAATGATAATGAAAACAACTTTTCAGAAAATTCTCAATAACGAAAGTCTTAAATTCATCGGTAAAACGTTATTTTATTCTTTCATTGTCATTGCATTAATTTATCTTTATCATTACAAGAATATCAATGGAGGAACCTTCATTTATAACGAGTTTTAAGGAGGCGGCTATATATGGAAAAAGTAATTAATATGATTCAAACGATTGATGAATGGGCACGTAAAGAACCCCAACGTCCTGTTTATTTAACCGAAGAAAAAGTCTCTACGTATGGAGAGTTAAAAGAAAAGTCAGACAATCTAGCCGCTTATTTAGCTGAGCTGAAAACGGACAAGTCAGCGATTGTCGTATACGGAGAATTAGATTTTGAAATGATTGTGAGTTTTCTAGGCGCGTCGAAAGCTGGTTTTAGCTATATCCCCATTGATGCACATACACCAAAAGAACGCATTGAACTAATTCTAAACGTAGCCAAACCAACCGCAGTGATTGCTGTGCATGAATGGCCTGAGTTAGC
This sequence comes from Enterococcus sp. S183_ASV_20, assembly GCF_018919685.1. Classification (NCBI taxonomy): domain Bacteria; kingdom Bacillati; phylum Bacillota; class Bacilli; order Lactobacillales; family Enterococcaceae; genus Enterococcus; species Enterococcus sp. S183_ASV_20. The sequence continues at coordinate 2,527 of NZ_JAHLRI010000089.1, read as the reverse complement.
CACTGAAGTGCCAGTAATTACGGCGGAAGAATTAACGGAAATGATGATGCATGCACCCCGGCATGCGCCTGCGTTGACGCCTGTCACAGGAGCAAGTAATTACTATATCATTTTCACTTCAGGGACAACTGGCGTACCAAAGGGTGTGCAAATCAGCCATGATAATTTAGTTAGCTTTACGAATTGGTTGTTGCAAGATTTTGGTTTAGAAGAAGGGGCCCGCTTTTTAGCACAGGCACCTTATTCGTTTGATTTATCGGTGATGTCTATTTATCCCGCATTGGCGTTAGGCGGCTCATTAACTCCGTTACCCAATGAAATCATTAACGATTTTAAACAATTATTTACGCGTTTGCCACAATTAACAATCGACGTCTGGGTTTCAACACCGTCCTTTATTGAATTGTGTCTAATGGAACCAAGCTTCGATGGTGAACATCTACCAGCACTGCGCACGTTTTTGTTCTGTGGAGAAGAATTACCAAAACCAACGGCTGAGAAATTAGCCGCTCGTTTCCCAACTGCGCATATTTATAATACGTATGGGCCGACAGAAGCGACTGTAGCGATTAGTGCCATTGAAATCACTCAAGAAGTTTTAAAAAGTGTCCAACGTTTACCAATCGGGTATGTGAAAGAGGATACGCAAATTTATATTATGGAAGGCATGTCAAAATTACCTGCAGGTGAAATTGGTGAAATCGTCATTGCTGGACCAAGTGTTTCCAAAGGCTATCTAAATAATCCTGCGAAAACAGCTGAAGCTTTTTTCCAATTAGATGGCGTACCAGCTTATCGCACAGGCGATGCTGGAAAGTTAGTCGATAACCTATTGCAGTATGAAGGACGCTTAGATTTTCAAATTAAATTGCATGGCTACCGCATTGAGTTAGAAGAAGTAGATCATCACTTAACGAATGTTTCCTACGTGAAACAAGCAGTTGTTGTGCCGAAATATCAAGGAAATAAAGTCCAACAATTAATTGCCTATGTCGTTCCGCAAGCACATGAATTTTCAAGTGATTTTCAATTAACTAAGGCAATTAAACAAGAATTAGCCACGTTGACAATGGACTATATGATTCCACAAAAATTTGTATATGTTGAACAATTACCTTTGACAAGTAATGGCAAAATTGATCGGAAAGGGTTGATGAATGAGGTGAATGCCACATGATGAATTTTCCTCATATGATTCCCTATAATGCACCGTATTACTTCGTTCTGCTAATTGCGGCCTTGTTGCCAATGATTTTAACCTTAGCCATTAAAGGGACACGTTGGCCTTGGTATCAAACGCTCGTGACATTGGTCTTTCTATATATCAGTTTTGGTGGCGAATTTTGGCAACAAGGAGTCGCTCTGATTGTATATGTTATTTATCAAACGTTACTAACGTGGGGCTATGCGGCTTATCGAAAAAATAAAAATGCAGGTTGGGTCTTTTATCTGGCTGTCTTTTTAGCTATATTACCGCTTGTTTGGGTGAAAGTTTCTCCCTTCATGACAGGCAAAACAACCTTACTTGGCTTTTTAGGGATTTCTTATTTAACCTTTAAAGCGGTCCAAGTGGTCATGGATTTACGGGATGGTGTAATGAAAGAATATCATCCGTTCCGTTACATTCAGTTTCTCTTGTTTTTCCCGACTATTTCTTCAGGACCCATCGATCGTTATCGGCGCTTTGAAAAAGATTTAAAAAACCCGCCGAGTGCGGAGAAATATTTAGACTTTTTAGAAAAAGGAATTTTTTATTTATTTCTAGGATTTTTATATAAGTTTATTATCAGTCATTATCTTGGTGGTGTCTTTTTACCACATGTGGAAAAAATGGCCTTGGCACAAGGTGGTTTATCCTGGTGGACAGTCGGCTATATGTATAATTACAGTTTGTATCTATTCTTTGATTTCGCAGGCTATAGTTTACTGGCCGTTGGCACAAGTTATTTAATGGGCTATGATACACCAATGAACTTTAACAAACCGTTCCTAAGTTGGAATATTAAAGAATTCTGGAATCGTTGGCACATGACCTTATCTTTTTGGTTCCGTGATTACATTTACATGCGCTTAATGTTTTTCTTAATGAAAAAGAAAGTCTTTAAAAGTCGGATTGTGACTTCTAATATTGGTTACTTTGCGTTGTTCTTAATTATGGGCATTTGGCATGGATTAACGTGGTTCTACATCGCTTATGGGCTCTACCATGCAACACTAATTTGTGTAACAGATGCTTGGCTACGTTTTAAGAAAAAACATAAAGACAAGATACCATCAAACAAATTTACACATGCATTTGCAGTCTTTTTAACTTTCCAAGCGGTTTGTGTCAGCTTCCTGATTTTCTCAGGATTTTTAGACAAACTATGGTTTAAATAAACAAAAATAAAAATATAAAGGGGCAATTTACAATGAACATTCAAGAAACAGTATTAAACATTTTAGAAGATATTACAGGAACAGACGAAGTTGTGAACAATCAAGACATTCAATTATTTGAAGAAGGATTATTGGACTCTTTAGCAAC
>NZ_JAHLRI010000088.1:0-7159 GCF_018919685.1 Enterococcus sp. S183_ASV_20 | reverse complement strand
TTCAAAACTGTATTTTGCCATACAAAAAAACCTCCAAAAGTTAGATTTCTAGGTCTAACTTTTGGGGGTCGGCTCAAAGAACGGCTTTTTTTTATTTATTTTTTTGTTTTTTCAGACGTAAAATGATGAACAGGCAGATTATCAGTAAAAGGATCAATAAACCGATTAAGAGATAAATAAGTTTAGATTCCGTTTTTTTGACGGTTACATCTTTCTCATTAAATGTTTTTGCTTCCTCTTTTGAGATTGTAAATTCTTTCGTAAATTGCCATTTTTTTCCTGAGCCTTCCACAGTCATTGCCAATACATACGTCCCAGCTTCCATTTCATTTTCTTCATAAGGAATAGGGAAATTAAAAATTGAATTGGGCGCCATTTGCATATCTTCTTGTTCTTTCTCTAAAATAACGTTACTTGTTTTCTTATTTTTAACATTTGCCGTTACTTTCATTGATTGAAGATAGGCTGCTTCATGGTTTAGTAGTGTTGCAGAAATAACACTGCGCGCATTTCTTTGCGTCGGTTCAACTTTCTCTAAAGACAATTCAGGTTGCACAACTGTTTCATTTTCTCGAAGTAAAACAGCTACTGTATAGGCATAGCGATTTTCAATTGCTAAGCCGTTTGTATTTTCTTTTTGATTGTCTTTCGTTTCATCGACTTTTTCACTAAACGTGATCCCGCCCGCTAGTTGCCCTGAAAACTCTTCTTTAGGCATCTTCACTCGTAGTTCAACTACTTTTTCACTTTTAGCAGGCAATTCAACACTCTCACCGCCGTCTTTCAGTTGAATGATTTCTGATAAATCTGCTGGTGCAGATTTATCTAATGCTGTCAACGACTCACCATATTCAATCACTCCGTTGCTGTTTGTTGTGGCCGACTTCACACTAACATCAATCACTAAATTTTCATCTGTACTATTGGCCGCTCGAACTTTCAAAATTTGTTCTTGGTCTGGTTTCATCATTAAATCAAAATATGTTTTTGTTTTATCTATTTGGTTTTCTGGAATTTCTGTTTCAACACTAAATCGTAATTCTGCTGCTGAGGTTTCAATCCCAAAAGCAAAGAAATAAAAACTTAGGATCATCAGAATAAAATATCTATTTTTCATTTCGCTCTACACTCCATTTCTATGTAAAGGAGAAAGGCTGAGTTCCCCTCTTACTTTCTCCAAAAAGGTTCTTTTTATACTGGCGTATTAGCTAATGTCCAAGTAATTGTTGTTTTGTAGGCATCGTTTAATTTAACTGATTTACCTGGCACTTTTAATTGAACATCTTTCATTACTTGACGGCCGTCAACTTCAGCAATTGAACTAGCATTGCCGTATAAGTATGACCATTTTCCGGCACCTTGATCTGTTGCGGCTACCATCACGTTATGACTTTCACCCACTGTACCAAAAGTTACGCTCGCTAAACTTGTTGGTGCAGCGCTTTGTCCTGCTGTCACAGCTGAAGCATTTTGAAAGACAATTTCAGTTCCTTCAAGTGTCTGACCTTTTGTAGCAGAAGTAAATGCAGAATTTTGTTTTGCAGATAAAGTCCAGCCTTCTAAAGTTCCACGATTATCTGTAATTTGAGCAAATAATGGACCCGTTTTTTCAACATTATTTTTATCTTTTAAAACTTGTGCTGATGCAAAATAGATTTCATCTTTTGTGCTGATGATATTTTCACCAAAGTTTAAACTTGAAGCATAGTCCAAGGTTAAGGGACCTGTAGAACCTTCATCAACTGGTTTGTCAGGATTTACTGGGTCGATAGGTGTCACAGGATCTTTGCCGTCTTTGTCTTCTGGATCCACTACAGGATTTTTGCTGTTGGGATCTTTTTCATCTGGTGCTTTAAATTTTACAATAGCATCTGTGTCGCGATTAGCCACTTCCTCTGCTTGAACTGGTAGTGTGCCTACCGCGATGGTTGCTAAAATTAAGCTGCTTGCGATGATCATTTTTTTCATGTTAGTGCTCCTTCTCTTCTATTGTTATAGTTTCAATAATTATACGCTTGGTAAATCAGCGATTGTCCATGTTAAAACAGTTCTGTATTGAACAGCATCTTTTGGTGTTGCTCCTGGTACAGTTAATGTGATCGCTGTATTTTTATCTACGCTTTCACCGTCAACTTCCACTTTTTCAATCCCACCGAACGCACTAAGCCAAGTTCCAGAACCTTGACCTTCAGCGGCAGACATCACATTTGATGAATCGCCAGCTACTAAAGTTACTTCATGCGCAGTTGGTGTGACTGCTTTGGAATTAGACACTGCTTTGTTTTGACTTAATTTAATTTCTGAACCGTCTAAAACTTTATTTAATGTTTCTTTTGTCGCTGTTAATTGTGTTTCTTGTTTAACTGTTAAGGCCCAACCGGCATTCGTTCCGCGTTTGTCGGAAATTTGTACATAATTTGGTTTAGGATTAGTCAAATCAGGACCAGAACCGTCTGCCAAGAAAAAGTATTGTGGATTTGCATAATATTTTTCATCTTTATTTGAAATTTTATTTTTGCCAAAGTCTAAACTAGAAGCATAATCGATACTTAGTGGACCAGTTGTTCCTTCATTTGGCTTATTGCCTGTGTCTGGTGTCGTTGGGTCAAAGGGTTCAACAGGTTTTTCGGTATCTGGATTCACTGGATCGACTGGTTTGTTGATAGAGGCATCCGGTGTAAATTCAACGATAGCATTTGATTCATAGTTTGTTTCTTCTGCATTCACTTCTGGTGCAATAGCCACGCCTAAAGTGATAGCAGGGATTGTTGATAAAATAATTTTTTTCATTTTATTGTTCCTTCTTTCTTTTTTTTAAAATAAAACTAGCCATCAAGATGACTATTATTCCGAGATAATTAAACATTTGTTGCTGTTTAGTACCAGTTCGAGGTAAGAAGCCTGAGCCTTTTTGATCAACCGTTTTACTTGTTGAGTGCTTCAATGATTCTCCACTCACTGTTGGTATTGCTTCCGACTGCTTGGGGAAACGCTGTGGTATCTTACCATCTGGTTTTTCTTTGTTGGCTGGTGGCTCATACTCGCCATAAAAAGAAACTTCCGCATTTGTCGGATAGGCATTTGTTTCAGCAAATACATCAACTGATGAAATCAATCCTAATAGCAATACGCCGCTAACTATTTTTTTGATAAGACTCACCCCCTATTTTGCACTGCCATCAGGTACGTCCATCAAGTGCCAAGTTAGTTTTGCTTCGTATTCTTCTGCTTTGGCCGTCCCTCCAGGAACAGATAATAACAACTCTTGGTCATTTTCTTTCCATTGATCAGAAATATTTGTTTCTTGATGTCCATTGACTTGGTTGTGAACAAGAATCGATTGGCCTTCTGGAATGTCCTGTAAGCGATGGTTGGTTCTAAATTTTAAAATATTCGGCAACGTAGCACCTGATTCAGATTTGAAATCAGAAGTAACGGTTAGTGCAAGCGACCAATTATTCCCTGTTTGACGAGTATCCCGTATCACTAATGGTTGATCCATGGAAACAATTGGATATTGGGTCGTGCTACTAGCGATTTGCAGCTCATTCCCAAAGGAAATCGCTGTGGGTACCGTTTTGAACCTGACAGAGCCAACCACAGTGACTGTTAGCGCTAATTCATCAATCTTGTAGCCTTTATCATAGACTTCCACGACCAACTGCTGTTTTCCATAAGTTAGTTCTGGTAATAACAAGGCTTTTTCCTTAAATGTTTTAGAATTAGTGGTTGTTTCATCTGCTAATTTCTGGATTTCTTGGCCCTCTTTTTTGACAATAAATTGTAATCTATTCCCAGCATCGACATCTTGCCAATAAAAAGGCAGGGCTGTTTTTTGAAAGTCATCAATATCGATTGTTTTTTCCATCGACTTTTCTATACGCTCTTTTGACCAAGATAGTTTCGTTTCACTTAAGAAAACTTCTTTGACAGGTTGGACGACTGTTCCAGAAAAGTTCCCTAAGTATGCTTTATCTGTTGATTCCCAGATATAAGAAACGCCTTCATGAGCTTTGGGTAAATTCCATTCAAACAGTCCTTTTGTGGCATCGTAACTTCCATAAGGGCTAATCGTCAGCGGTGGAAATAGTTGACCATCACGAGATACCACCTTATTTTTTAATTGCAGTGGTTTCCCAGCAATATAATCGACAGAAGATAAGATAATCATTTGATTAGATACATCTAGCCCTGTAATGGCCGTTAAGCCTTTTAACGGACTGATATCTGAAATTTGATTTTCTCCCACATCTAAAACTGTTAGATTGAGTGTTTTCTCTAACGGTGCCAAGGAAGAAATTTGATTGTTTCTTGCATACAGTACACGCAGATTAGGAACAGTGCTTAAAGCTTCCAGACTAGCAATCGTTTGATTCATAATACTCAACTCTTCTAGACGTGGCTTATTCGCCAAGGGCGCAATTGTTTTTAATTGATTATTTTCCACATAAAGACGGAGTAGGTTATTTGCTTCCGTAAGCCCATCTAAAGTAGCAATCTGATTATTGGCAGCCCAAATGGTTTCTAAATTACGAAGAGAACGAAGCGGGTCGAAGGAAGTCACTCGATTATTCGGCGTGATTTTTGACGGATGATCTGTCGTATTTTGGATACTTAAATTTTTTAAAGCAGCCATTCCTTCAAGTCCATTTAATGTCGTTAATTGATTGTTCTCAACGTACAAGCCTTCTAAATTAATTAATCCTGCTTGACCTAACGGACTAAGATCAGCTATTTTATTATTTCTCATATATAAAAAACGTAATAGCTTAAATTCACCTTTAGCAAAAGGACTCAAATCTGTTACATTGAGTGAATCTTGAAAAGATAATTCTTCTAAGTTTCTTAGGTATTGAACTCCTTCCACATTAGAAACAACGACATTTTCTAAAATAACTTTATTCAGTTTATCCAATTCTGCTTGGGTGACAGTATTAGAGGTCCGAGATTTGCTTAACTGTTTTCTGATATTTTCCGCAAAGGCTGGATCAGGAAATAGTGTACTGATAGGCGTCGCTTTATCTAAGATAGCACCTGCGTATAATTGGGGCATCATCAGTTGTGCTTCCGTTATCGCTAGTGCTTCATTTGGCGGCTCTTCACTTGTTTCAACAGTCGTTAACTCTTCTGATTGGGGAATCTCCGAACTACTGGTTGCTGAATTTTGCTCTTCTGCCGATGAAGTTTCTGGAATCTTTTCTTCTGAAACAGATGAAACATTTTCTTCACTGGAGGATGCGATTGTTTCGGTCGTTTCGGCGAAAGTTGTTACAGGAAGTAGCAAACTATTAGCCAAAAGTAAGGCACTAACTGCGGAGATGCACATTTTTTTCATAAACTTCACCTCCTGATATTTTCTTAATTATAGTGAATATCAACTGAAAATGGGTTCAATTACGACAAACTGTCCAAATTAATTTGTATAGACAAGACAAAGAGCGCTAAATAGGGTTTTCTACCCCTATTTGGCGCTCTTTGTCGCTAAACACAACCAGAATGTATTATGACAAATTCTCAATTATGCCTAATTTTCTTTTATTTCTTTTAAACTATCCTCTATTTTTTCCAATTGCCCAGCAAAAAATTCTTGTTTGGCTTTTGGTAAAAACAATGTGATAGATAAAAGGATTTGTTCTTTAAAGATTGCCCAATCTGCGAATATTTCTTCATTGGTTAAAATCATTTCTATTTTTTCTGCTATTTTTTTCCAGAGGATCATTCGCCAGTTATTTTCACCCACTTCATATTCTTTAAACATGCTTAATACATGAAGAATATGGGGAACATTTTGGCTGACAATCGCCGCAAATAAAAAATCAATAATTACTTGCTCGATAATTTCTAGCGAGCGAATATCAATAATTTCCCGCTCATTGACAGATTGTAGTACACGAAAAAGTAACGAAGTTGGAAACGGCTGCAAGCCAACGTTTTTTTGTAATGCTAAAAATTTCAAATTAAAAATAGTATACACATCGGCATTAATTAATCGTTCCAGAATCTGATTTTCTAATGCAATAATTTCCTCTTTTGTCACAACCGTTTGAGGGTTAAAAAGATATTCCAACGCCAACATCGAATACATTACTTCTTGCTTTCCTAAAGCAAAAGACGATTTATCATAATACGCCCGATAATCTGCAACGATTCGACTACTTTCTTGAAAATTTTTACTAAAGATTGCTTGATTAAACTGCTCCTTAGCTAAAACTGTTTTGGACATTGGCGTTAATTTTTCTGTCATTTCCATCGGCGAAATAGACAAGATTTCGACAATAATGGCTAAATCCGAAATACGCAATTCACTATTTCCTTGGACAAAGCGTTGATAACTTCGACTAGAAACACCATTTTCATCAAAGACACGCAGAGGAATATTTTTCCCTTTACGAATCCGTTCAATTTCTTCACCTAGCGGCCGATATTCCATATATTCTTTTTGTTTCAAACGAATTACTCCATTTCTCTTTAAATAAGATAGCAACTAAGTTGAACGGTTATTCCCCAATGCTTAAAATTGTGCGAATATCTTCTTCCGTCATTTTCGCTAATTGCTCTTCATTTCCTTGAATCACTTTTTGGAACAGCTCGCGTTTTTCTTGCTGTAAGGAATTCATTTTTTCTTCAACCGTTCCTTCTGCAATCATCCGCCACACTTCAACAACTTTTTTTGTCCCATGCGGTGCGCCCGACCAGCCGCTTGTTCTTCGACTGCGGGATTCCACCATAAATCGTATAAAATAACTGTATCTGCACCAGTTAAATTTAGTCCGGTTCCCCCTGCTTTCAATGAAATTAAGAAGACATCTTTTTCTCCTTCATTGAAGGCATTCGCCATTGTTAACCGATCTTGAGGCTTCGTACTTCCTCGTAAATAAAACGTCTCTAAGCCTAATTCATTCAATTCTTTTTCTAAGATAGAAAGCATACTTGTGAACTGAGAAAATAATAGGACACGACGATTGTTTTCTTTGGCAGCCACTAAAAAGTCTTTGACTTGTTCCACTTTGCCAGAACCTCCCGTGTAATCCTCAATAAACAAACGCGGATCGCAACAGATTTGTCGTAAACGGGTCAAGCCTGCTAAAATACTCATGCGATTTTTCTTGAAGGTCGCCTGATCCATTTGACTGACATCTGCTTGCATTTGTTTTAGATA
>NZ_JAHLRI010000087.1:0-7352 GCF_018919685.1 Enterococcus sp. S183_ASV_20 | reverse complement strand
ATAATAACTATGTCGAAAATATTTCTCACAGCCGGAGCAATCTGGCTTTTTTTATTTTCTACTAAATAAACTTTTTACAATACGTACTATGAGATAGTATTTTCAAATACATTTACTCATGATATAATCATATTAACTTTCTTGGGGATTTTATTTCTGAAATAAATTTCTCCTTTTCTATGATAACTGGCGGAAAACAGTTATCGATAGTTCCTGTCTCCACCAGAGACACAATGTCAACCTTATTTGTTGGCACTATTAGCACTTTACTTGGGAAAAGTGCTAACTACCACATTAGTCAGCCATTGGTCGGCTGGCTTTTTGTTTGCAAAAAATCAGCTAGTTATTGTAAAAAAGTTGCAATAAGTTAAAACTCCAATGTAATTGGCCTCCCGTATTTTTAAATTTTCCATTCGCCATCTTTTGTATTGGTTTTATTCATATGATTTCTTTCATCGTGAGCAATCGTATAATCGAAAAATAAATCGGCTTGCTCTGATCCATGCAGGTACTCAACATAAACGCCGTCTACTTGACGTCCCAGTATATATAATTCTGGATAACTCATACGCTGGAACCTCCTAAATATAGCCCTAATCCCAAAATAAACGAGCATGAAAGGAAATAAACTAGGTCACTACTTGTTATGTCATTGCCGTACACGAAATGGCTCACGGTTGCTTTTGCTACAAGAATCATTATTGCAATGCCACTAAATTTATTTATTGCTCTTTTCCAGTTGCGTTTCATCTATTCACCATCAACTTTCACAGCAAACGGCCAGTAACGTTCATCAATTGATTTGATTTCTTGTTCTGTTAGCGGTGTTCTTGCTCCGCTGTTCTGAGACGATAACCAGAATGCTTTGTTTAAAACTTTATCTACACCTAAATATTGTTTTGTTGTCGTGTCAAAAACATAATACAATTGCTCTTTCTCGACTTCGTAGCCGTTATCAATCGCATTCAATAGTTTTACTTTATTTTCTGGATGTAAAAGCCAACCCTCAACATCGTCAGTTATCAATGTATATTCGTTATAATATAAGCATTCTAACTGTTGACCAACGAATACCATAAATGCAGCACCAGAGCTTAGTTTTTTATCACTAATTCTACCCTTTAAACCATCAAGCCAATCTGCCACGAATTTCTCTTCATGTGAAAATACGACTTTTTTAGGTTCGTCTAATTGTTTTAGATCATCTAGGATTTCCTTTCGAGCAACACCATATCCTGCAACATAAATTTCACGCTTAGTCAATGCTAATGGTGATTCGATTAGTTTGTATGCAGACGCACCTTTCTTGCTTTCCCATTTCTCAATCATTTCTTGTTTATTCATTGTTGTTCCTCCTCTAAAATAGCTAGAATTTTTTTTGCTTTTTCTTTATCAGATGTATAAAATAAGCTATGCTCTTTGCCATCAATACCTTTAAATCGGACTGTCTTTCTTTTATTTACAAAAAACCAGTCTGTCACTGCTTGAATAGCCTCATCTGTAATTACTCGACGATAATTTATGTCCATCAAGCCGTCTTTTGTTTCACTAAGATAAATATCTCCACTTACTGACGCTGTTACCAAAGCGTAATTTTTCATAAGCCATTTAATTTCTCTCCTGTTCAAACCATTCTGCAAATACTCGTACCATTTCGGCTTCTTCTTTATAACTTAGTTTTTCATAAGCTATACCTGCTTCATCAGCTTCATCATCGATATAACTTTGATGTAATTTCCAAAGGTAACCTGTACAAGATGCTTTAATTTCAGTTTCATTAAATCGATCTTTCAACCAATCCAGCACAATCTGCTGATTTTCGTTGAGTTCTGTAATACATATTATCGTTTTTAGCTCTCTTAACTCGTCCTCTGCTTCATAAGCTAATTTATCTGATTTCCAATAATTATGCCAAATACTTAATACTTCGTTTTTATCTACTAGTTCTTGTTTACTCATTCTGTTCCCTCCAATCATTCTGGATTTTCGTGTATATTTCCGATAATACATAAATTTCTGTAATATGATAGGAAGTTGCTAGCATCGTTCTTAAAACAAAATTGCGCATAGTCTACATCGTAAACAATTTCGCAAGCTTCAAACGTTTCCCACGTGCCATTTATATTGTCATCATGTTCGACTAAATCCCCCTCAAAAATTTCAACTCCGTTCTTGTCTCTTAATCCAATGGATTGCCCAATAGTTTCCTTATCAATCAAATAAACCGTATTTTCATCTGATTCATTTACGATAGCATATTGACCAAACATAAAAGTTAGAAGTCCAACATGCCAGTTTCCTCGTTCATCTCTTGCTCTATACTTCGGTATCATTTTGCACCTCTTCATAGCGAACACTAAACACATGAGGATCGCTGTACAAGTCATTTACTGATTGCTCCATCTCAGCAATTGTCTTGTTGTATTTCATAATTGTGTCCTGCAATTCTTCACCCATGAAACACTGTTTGTAAATCAATCTGTAATTTTTTCTCATGTTCAAAAACTCCTCTACTTTTTTAGTCTTAATTTGGTTCAGTACATATTTTTTACTGATAATCATTTGATTGTTACTATCACTTATATTTTCCTTGTCTTCCCGATGAACAACAGTTATTTTACCGAGTATCGAGTTGTCATAGACTTTCTGAACAATCCCCTATATTGGATGCTTAAAACGGATATGAGCTCTAAACTTTGGAATCATCTTCTTCACTCGCTTTCTAAACAGAATCTTATATCGCAATCACAGCTAGATGCTGAAAGACTAGGTCATGGCACACTATCCGGCATGCTCGCTAGCTGCCCTCTAGGTTTTTATATCTTGGAACCGCCTGTTCAAAAATATAAAAGTAGAAGCTGAGCTGAGTTATTTGCTTGCTGTCCCGGTGGTAAGAGAAGAAACCCCTCACCTCCTTCTATTATTTATTTTTTCGAAGGCGTCTTTCAGCATCTAGCTGTGATTGCGATATGTTTTTATCTGTATTGTTTGTAAATATATTTTTTTGCTTCTTTTGTTCGTTTTTCATAAGGTACAGCTGGACAATATATATTGTTTATCTTTAAAAATTTACTAAGTGATTTTTCATCTATATTGAGAGCTTTTGCTATTTGTGGTCTGTAATAACCTTTCTTAATCAATTCAAGTATCTCTTCTTTTCTTGGCGTTATTGGTCGTATCAAAGTCAAACCGAGAAATGCTCTTCTAGATTTAACTGCTTCAGTAGTTCTATTTAATGCTAATGCTAAATCATTTGTTGATATAGACCTGTAGTTTCTACGTAGAAAATCATCTTCTTTTTTAGACCAACGACGCTTTAAATAACGCACTTCTGGGTCTTTTTTTCTCAATTCTGTTAGCCTCGTACAAACAGCACCAAAGCTTCTACCTAAAAAATCAGCAGCTTCTTCTACTAAAGTGTCGCCTTCAAAAACAAAATATTCTAAATAAATGTCGTCATCCTCTGTCCATTTTTTAGCCATATATTCACTCACCTCACTAAGCTAACTGCATTAATGCGCCCATCATTTTTTCATCGTCTTTTCTTTGTAACTCGTCCAATACGTGTGCATAAGTTTCTTGCGTAACACCTATATTCGCATGGCCTAAACGAGCAGAAATACTATGGATTGATACTCCAGCAGCAAGCAGTACACTTGCATGCGTGTGACGTAATCCATGTAAGCTGATAGGTGTTATCCCTAAGTGTTTGCATTCGCTCACTAGAAAATGGTTGTAAGTTGAATTGAATTGTCTTTTATAAGAACCATCTTCAAACTTTTCAACGAAAATCGGTTCATTTGCTGGCAAATCTTTAATCACTAGTTGAAACTGACCAACAATTTGAAAATCTATGCTAATTGTTCTTTCTGAACTCGTTGTTTTCGTACTCTTAAAGCCGCCTTGGGTGCTTTTGTAGTTCCATGTCTTGTTTACTCTTAGTGTGCGAGCTGACCAATCAAAATCCGCTGGCGTTAAAGCTAATGCTTCTGCGTAACGCAGACCCGTTTTTGCTATAATTAAAATAAACCAGTCAATACTAATTTCGGGACTTAAGTCCAATGAACTTATAAGCTTTCTTAGTTCTTCTTTCTGTAGAAATTTTTTCTTTTTCTTTCGAACTGGTGGACGTCCTTTTATTACTGCTTTATACGTTGGATCTCTTTCTATCAACCCATCATGGAAAATGTCTTGGATGCATGATTTCACTTGATGGTGGAAATCCATTGTTGTTTGTCGCTCGTGTGTTTTTGCGTACTCATTCAAAACATTTTGATAGGCACGTCTATCTAAATCCTTTATTTTTAATGACGGTATTGTTTGTAAAATAAAATCTAAAGCACGGTAATACTTGTCTACTGATATTTCTGCAATCGCACCTTCTTTGTAAGTTGCAATCCATTCAGCATAATAACTAGCAAAAGTTCTTTCTGTTTGTTTTGATTTTTTAGCCATTTTCTAACACCTCTTTTGTTGCTTGAATTAACGCTCTTGATTCATCAGTATCAACGACTAACTCATCTAGCATTGAGACAAGTTCTTTTTCTGCTTTAGCTAGCTCTTCATTCGTTTTTCTTATATCTGCTAATAACTCGAATGGATTGATTGGCTCTTCTTCTTCGAATGTGTCTACAAATCTTGGTATATTCAAGTTAAAGTCATTTTCTGTTATTTCATCATAGCTAGCTAAATGAGCATATTTCTCGATGTCTTTTCGTTCTTTATATGTGTTAATAATTTTATTGATATGATCGTCTGATAAAGAGTTTTGATTTTTGCCTTTTTCAAATTCTTTGCTGGAATCGATAAACATGACATCGCGTGTTTGTCTATTTTTCTTTAAAACAATTACGACTGTTGGTATTGACGTGCCAAAGAATAAGTTAGCAGGTAATCCAATAACTGCATCAATACTGCCATCTTCTAATAATTTTTTACGAATAACACCTTCGGCAGCGCCACGGAAAAGAACTCCATGTGGCAAGACAATCGCCATAGTTCCTGAATCTTTTAAACGATAAAAACCATGTAGCAAGAATGCAAAATCTGCTTTTGTTTTTGGTGCTAACTTTTCGTAATGACTAAATCTTGGATCATCGAGCAACGTTGGACTAGCATCCCATTTTGCTGAGTAGGGCGGATTCGAAATTACAGCATCTACCTTTTCAATTGCTAATTCTTCGTTTATTTCTGTTAATTCGTAATCCGAAATTTTGTATACTTTTTTCGTCACACCGCTCAGACTATCACCGTGAATCACTTGAGCTTTCATGCCCCTAATCATTAAATTGAATAGCAAGAATGGTACTGCTCTATCTGATAGCTCTTCGCAAAGATACTCGTTGTTTGTTGGTTGTCCATCATTCCACCATTTTTTTATCGTTAATCCGCCAGTGCCAGCAGCAACATCTAACGTTGACTCTGAATGGTCTAAAATCAATGACAACACTTTTCCAACAAAGTTTGGCGTGAAGTCTTGTTTCTTTTGTTTTCGATCAGCATGTTCTTCTTGAAAATATTCGTGAAACCAATCGAAGCTTAAATCTGTTTCGATGGCTAGAAAGTTATCAAACAGGTTTCTAGCTGTATCTTTATTTTTCAATATATTCATGAGCGCTTCTGGCGCTTTGTAGGCATCATCAACACCTAGCAGTTCATTTATTTTTTCTGTTGTTAATTTCATCGTTTTTAAAGGAGCAAAAAGCTTTTTATGCGGCCGCAAACTCCACTCCTTTCTATAAATTCACTGGCTCTTTTTTATAACCAGCATCAATCAAAATTCCCTCAATCACATAAAGGTCCGTTTTCTGCTTTAAACTAGCCTTAAATTTCTTCGCAATATTTCTAGCTGTTTCTAAAGAAACGACTTCATATGTTTTAGCCAATGCATCCGCAATAATAGCGGATGTTGGCGTATAATAAATCTCAAGCAAAATGAACACTCACTTTCATTTCATAAATCTAATTTAAATGTTCAGCTTTGTATTCCCAGAATTTGTTTCTAGGCATTCCTAACGCTTCTATGATTGCATTCACTGAATAACCAATCCACTGCAAATACAAATATTCTTGAATGGTGAACTTGTCTTTATCAATTGAGTTGATTGGTTTAGATTTATCCATTGTTTGCTCACCAATCTCCTTACCAAGCATTTTAATTTGACGATAGACCATGCTTTTTGGATGTATATACCAGTCTGGGTTTTCATTCATTAACTTAAGCATTTCTTTTCGCTTTTGCTTTTTTTCAGCTTGAATACGTGCTATATCTTCAAAAATTACACTTTTCATTTCGTTAACCTCCTAGAACGGCAGATCATCATCGCTAATGTCGATTGAATTACCTGCACCTGCGAACGGATCTACATCTCCACCAAACGATATTTGTTGGCTGTTATTTTGCTGATTTAAGCCTTTGTTTTGATTCGCAGCATAATTACTCTCGAAATTATTTTGAACGCCTGTAACGCTATTCTGTGAACTCTGAATGCTATTTCTATTCTCATTGGCGCTTTTTGCCTCTAATAATTGGAAACTCTCGCAAATAACTTCAGTCACATAGACACGTTGGCCTTGTTGGTTGTCATAATTACGAGTTTGAATTCTGCCAACAACTCCTAATAATGTTCCTTTACGAGCATAATTAGCCATTGTTTCAGCAGGCTTACGCCAAATTACACAGTTGATAAAATCCGCTTCTCGTTCGCCGTTTTGGTTTGTAAAGTTACGGTTCACAGCAAGAGTAAAGCTTCCAACTGCAGAACCACTTGCGGTGTAGCGTAAATCAGGATCTTTTGTCAATCTTCCGACTAATACCACATTATTTATCATTCAAATCACTCTCCTTAACGAACACACCATTGACATTTTTTCCCTTACGATCTTTAATCTCGTTATACGCTTGGTTCAGACATTCGTATAAATCCATATCATTTTGAATAGCGAGAATAACTAGTGTCACAACAACATCACCGATACCATCCCTTAAATCATTTTTATTATTTCTTGCTAATGCTGCTGCGACTTCTCCGACTTCTTCAACCACTTTTAGCATTTGTTTCTCAGGCTCTGCGATATCTAAATTTTTTTCTCTTGCCCATTCTTCCACTAGTTTAACTAATTCATCCATGTTTTCATCCTCCTAATAGTTCTTGCATTTGCCGTTCTAACTTCGCTTGTTCTTTGTCAGAAAGAGGCACGTCTTCTTGCATCCCATTCCAATTTGGTAACTGCTCTTGTCTCACTGGCGCCTTAGAATACGCAGGCTGTTTATTTGTTTGAGATAAATCATATTCATCGTTATAACGATCATCACGGATCCAACGAAATAATTCTTGTGGATGGTACCAATC
>NZ_JAHLRI010000086.1:0-7457 GCF_018919685.1 Enterococcus sp. S183_ASV_20 | reverse complement strand
AAAATAATATGCGTGCCTTTTCTTCTCGCAAACTTTTCCTTAGTTAACAAGAATTCGTTCGCTGCATCTTCTAAAATAGTGATTCCATGACCAGAAACAAGTTGTTTACTCATTGTTTTATCGTCATTAAAAACATACGGAAATAAATTGTCTAAATGAGAATCTGTTGTTTCATTTTTTGATAGTTGTGTTTTTGTTGCTTGTTCTACATAATCTTTCGCCTGGCTTAAATGTTTCATGGTATGGATCACGAAATGTTTAGTGTAAACCATTTAAACAATCCTTTCCATTTTTATTTCAGTCTCTAACTTTTTAGATACTGTTTGTTTTAGTTCAAATAAAATTGATTGTAATTCTTGAATGTCTTCTTTTGAAATTTCTTCAAACTTATGTGCTAATTTCGCCATCTGATTGATATTCGTTCCAATGCGATTGACTTCACGATTTAATCTTTCTAGCTCTGAATAATCGACCACGGTTATTTCTCCAGTAATTAGCAGAATGCGAGCATAATTTTGGAAATCGTTAAACGGACTTTGTTCTATTCTCTTTCTAATGTACTCAAATTCTTTTTGATTGAAGCGAACTTTTTTTTGAATTGGACGTTCCCGTTTCTCTTTTCCCATTGTTATTCACCTCTTGATAGTTAAAAATAAAATGCTTTTTTTCAAAATTGACAGAAATCCGACATTACTTGCTCCTTCCGACCATCCTAATCTATATATAGTAAAAATCAAAAGAGCAGGGAAGACCCGGCTTCTTCCCTGCACCCATCTTGAAGAAAAACAAACTTTTTCCTCAACCCTCATAAAGCGGGTTTTCACCTTTTGCAAGCGTAGTTAATGGGTACCCATTAACGGTATTTTGAATGACCCCTACCAAAAATACTGGTAGGAGTCGTTCAAATTTTTGGGGTTCCCCCAATCCCCATCGCTGCACTTTGACGTTTATTGACGTTTCGACTTACCATTTTTGACCTTTGTTTTTTCTTTCTTATTGATAAGGAGCTAATAACTCATCCAGAAAGACTAAATACGCGTCATTTCCTTTCAACTTTCGTAAATAAGTAGCTGCTTCTTCGTAAGGAAATAAATCAATTTCTAATTCTTTTTCTTTAAAATCATGAATCAACGTATCCAGTTCTTTTAGCACCGTTCCTTTTGATTTTTCTTTCTTTTTCTGGTGGACTCTTGGTTGGTCACTAAGCGGGTCTGCCAAGAAAAATTGTGTCAAAATAAATTTACTTTCGTCCGTTAATTGGTCCATTTTGTTTTCTCCTTTTCTCTTATTATTTGTTTTTAAAATCGAGTGGGATTTGCTATTTGAGCAGAAATTTTTGGTTCATTTTTTTGCCTTTTTTGCTCGTTAGCTTGTAACTTTCCCACTTCAGTTTCTTTTTTCTTCGCATTCAATAAACGTTCTTCAAATTTATTTTGGGGAAGTTGAATGCCTTTTTCTATGGATAAAGCATGGTCGGCTTTTTCAATTAGAGTGCGCGCCTCTTTCGTGATTGTTTCTAATGATTGCGTAAATTCTTCTAACTTTTCTCCTTGCTTCGTCCAAGAAGAAAGATAACCAAAAGAATACGAGGACGTATCCAGCCCTAAGTGACGGGAGACAATATAGGCAACTGATTCCGCTTCAAATTCTTGTCGAGAATAAACGTCATCTCCAAATATCGCTTGCGAATCTGGGTGAAGCATGGCATGCGTCATTTCATGAAGTAAGACTTTTAAAGTCATCACTTCTCCTAAATGTTGTTGGAGGACAACTTCTTTTTTCGTTGGATCATAATACCCATTCGCACCACTTGCAATAGACGTGACAGTTACTGGAACTGGGCAAATCTCAACTAACGCATTGTAAGTTCTGGTGAATGTTTTACCGTCGCTAAGATTCTCTTCCAGATTATAAACAAGCTGTGGCAACTCTGCGCCTGTCGTTTGTTCTACATCAAAGACAGGCGTTAAAAAATAGCGCGTCTCTTTGACAATTTCTCCATTTTCATCCGTAACTTTTTCCCCATTCTTATCGACTTTATCTTTAAAATAAGGGGCATACACATACAGTGCTTTGCTGCCTTTTTTTACTTGACGATCTAACTTTTTCCACGCATTGTAACCAGCTACACGACGTATATTTGGATTTTGTGCCAACAATAAACGAATATTTTTTGACGAATATTTATGAAATTTTGAAGCAAAATCTAAATAGTTTTTAAACGTATCACTTGTTAAATACCCTTTGATCCCGTCGTTCAAATGCTGCGATAATTTTTGATAATCTTTCTTTTTAATTATCTCTTCCAAGGTGATTTCTGGTTGGCTTTTTTTCTTCATTTGTGTTTTTTCAGACATTTCTTTATTCCTTTCTCTGGATCGTTTTTTTGCTTCTTTTTTCTTTGTTTCATTCTTTGTTTGCTTTAAAATATCGTTCCAATCTGTTTTACTTTTTCCTTCAATTAGTTTAGGTTGGTCAAGAGTAATTGGACACCAGCTATTTGAAAATTGTTGAATAAATTTCTTCCCTGCTTCGTCATTATCTACAGCCAAAACAAGTTGGACTTTTTCCGTTGTTAGTTTCGACTTTTCTAATTGTTCAAGAACGGTTGGTTTTTCTTCCTCTTTGACATAAGAGCCAATTTCATTGGCAATAAGCGTAGATACTGCGCCCTTTTTAAGTCCATTCGCACAAAATAATACCGCATCTCCAATCGTTTCTTTTTTTAATTCGTAATAACTCATGAGATCTATAGGCGCTTCAAAAACAATGATTTTGATTGGCTTTTCTGACGTAGCTTCTGCAATTTTTGGTGGATACCCTACACGAACAGTCAACCCATAATAGCCATTTCCCCAGACACGCTTTAACCGTCCTCGTTCGCCATGTAGCTTCTTATTTTCCCAAATACCTTGTAAGGCAACGCCTTTGATTTTTTCTTCAAGACCAACGTGCTTGAAGACTATTACTGGTTCACTTTGTCCGGTCTCTTTATCTGTATACGTGGATTGTGCCATGAGGTTTTGTTCAAAAAAGAAATCAATCGTTTCTCTTGATAACTTACGTTCCTGAAGCAAGTAATCAATGGTGGCATTTTGTTGTGTATGTTCTTTCATATAATAATGAAAGTTCGTCGGAGTAGGTTCTTTCAACGTTTCAACAGCCCCTGCTTCTACGGTCTGTAAATACTGCAATGCTTCAGCGTACGTACACTCTTTTATCACTTGAACAAGCTTAATACTCCCACCACCAACTTGGCGAGAGTTCCAATAAAAAGCATTCTTTTTAGGAGTTAAAACAAAACTATCGTGCTCTGACCAGGTATAACTTTGTCCCTGTCGTACAAGTGTTATTCCTAAACTTTCTGCGACATCCACAATACTTTTTTGTTCAATTTCCTCTAATATTTTTTGTCGTTGAGTATGTGTTGTAGGCATCTTCTTCACCTCCTGTAAATAATCAATTTTTCTTTTTTCTTTTTTTGATTTGCTTCTTAACTTACTTTTTCAAGCTCTTCTTTCATACGCCTAACCATACGCTGAACGGTTCGAGAATACTTTTCGTTTTCAACAGACAACAAGTAATCTTTCAACATTTCTAAGTAGTCAATGATTAACAGGTCGGTAAGGTTTGGTAAATTTTCCATATAATCTGCTAGTTTGATAAATAGCTCTACATCTATTTGTTTAAATGGTTTGTCATACCCTGGGAAATCCAATTCCCTGATAGCTAGAAAATAATACTTTATAATATTCAACGAAACGACTTCAATTTCTTGTTTTCTCATCATTTACAATCATTCCTTTTTTTAATTCTTCTAGTCTTTCTTCTATAAACGAATCATGGTTTGATTCAATCATTAATCCTTCTGATTTGTTTTTACTTAGCTGTTCTGCTTGATTTTCTGCATAAATCAATAAGTGTATATCAGCTATAGTTAAACTTGGGTCAATGCAACCATCAGCATAAACTAGCTGTTGCCCTCTTCCTTCCGCAATGAATTGTTCTTCAATCTCTGCCACCATGTTTTTAAATTCTTCATTATAAATTTCTTGCACTTCTTCAATCGTAGTAGCCCTCTTTAACTTTTGATGGTACTCCATAAATATTCTCCTTCTTCTAATTCACTTCTGTGCGTTCATCAGCGACAGTCTCATGATCAATAATATCTTCAGCCGCTATTTTGTCTAAAATTTCTTCTTCTGGAGTCATATAACGGTGCCAGGTATACCACTTATCATCAGTCGGTCCTGTTGCTAGTTCATCTGCTCGGTCATGCTGAAAAGCATAGAATTTTTTATCTTTAAAAACATGCTCTTTTGATAGAAAAACCAGGCACTCGTCTCCTCCAATAAGCGCAACTTCACTCCTGTCAATCAAATCGCGCCCGTATTTATCGCGATTTTCAGATCCTCCACCTTGATTTCCTTTATTCATGCTATGTTTCCGAATGGATAACGTTTGTTTCCCTGCACGTGCAGACAGATACTTGGTGGTTTCTTCTTCGTCCCCACCTAGGTATAGTAAACACGCACAGCCATTTAAAATGTTTTGCCACCCATTGCGATAAAGCGTTTGTAATTGGTTCAAAGATTGTAAAACAATGGTAAACGACATTTCTCGCTTACGAAACGTGGTCAACATTTTCTCAAAGTGAGGAATTCGGCCAATATTGGCAAATTCGTCAATTAAGAAGCGGACATGTAGGAGTTCTTTGCCTTCTTCTAGTGCTCGTTTTCCTAAACGTACTTGGTCTGATTTATTTCGCAACACTTCTCCGACTGTCGCAAACATCAACGCCGCAATAAAATTAAACGACGTATTAGTTTCAGGTATCGCAATAAACACCGCTGTTTTTTCTTCATTCCAGGAACCAATATCCATCGTGTCTGTACGAATCATATTGACCACTTCTTCATGGTCAAAAACAGAGTAACGTGCAGCAGCTATCCCTAGAACGCTGGCTCTCGTTTCACTCTCATACAAATTGTTAAACAAGGTCCATTGTCGGTAAGCGTAGTTGTCAGGAATGGCCTCGTTTAACTCCTCAAACCATTCTTCCACTGGGCTAAGTACATTTTTATCTTTTCGTTTTAGGTGGCGTAACATGTCCGCAATCATTCCTAAATGTGGCGTATAATCATTTCTGCGACCGTCAAACCATAAGTACGCAATAAGAGAGCGAACCAATAAACCTTCGGCTTTTATCCAAAAATCGTCCCCGGTCGTTTTTTCCCCTTCTTTTGTTGCTTCGGTGACAGCTTCTAAAACTCGGTCCACGTCTAATTCGGAGTGCATATACTCAAAAACATTGAACGTATCACTATTTGACAACGTATTTAAGTCTAAGACCTTAATCTTGTACTTGCCTTTTTTCAATAAAAGTCCAATCTCTGGCAATATCCCACCGTCTGGGTCTGTTGTGATAAAGCTGGCATGTCGTTGCATAAGATTGGTTTTGATAAAAGCTAACGTTTTGGCCGCTCCAGAGTCACCTAGAATGGCGATATTCTTATTTTTTTGTAGCTTGATTGGTAAACGATCATTAAAGAGACTGATTTTTACATTTTGACTCACAATAATATTATCTTCAGGGATCGGGTCTTCATATTTTTTCATTTCTGCAAGCGTGGCATACCGTGCTGAACCATATTCCTCTCCTTGTCGATAAACCCCTCGATCGTTGTCCCGCACGTAGAATAATAGGGCTAATAGAAAACCTAGCAACCCACTGCCAAATGCCAGTAAACTTGGTGTCAGAAAAAAGAGGAAGAAGTTTTGTTCAACATAGAGTGAGATATTTTCTGTAAATAAGAAATTAGACTTTGAAAAAAAATCTGTTCCTGGCAATAACCAGAAGAAATTTCCTATCCCAAAACCAAGAACAAAAAGTACCACTGCCCCAATTAAATAAGGTTTCAGTTCTTTTTTATACGTTTGCATTTACACCTTCATTCCTTTCCCTTTTGATTGAGTTGGCTGAATCCCTCCTTTGTATCGCTGTTTTGGTAATTGCGCTAAGCGCTCCTCAAATGTTTTTGCATTAGGCTTTCGTAAGATCATTCGAGGGTTCTTCTTAATGCTTGTTATCACGTGCTCTAACGCTTTCTTCGCTAGTTCTGTATCTTTTACACGAAAATATAGGTTTGTACCGTCTGGGTTCTGTTTAAACGCAAAAGGAAGCCCTTGGGCTTCCAATTGTTCTTTTAACTTTGCTAAGTTCACTTTTTCATGTAATTGTGACGAAGTCAGTGGATCTTCTCGATTCATCAGTTTATATAGATTATTCTCTCCTTTTAAGGGGATCAACCTGTCCTTTAAGGCTAAAACACTGTCTGATGAAAGGTGCAGTAGCACTTTCATCACTTTGTCTAAAGTACTTGCGCCCAACACATAGTAGCGATGAACAATCTCTCTTTGTTCCAACTGAAACCCTCCCAAATTGATAAAATTTTATTTTAAAATTAAATATAGAAGTTCATTAATTCTTCTAAAACAATTCGACGAATCTTTGCCTCGATTATCTCATTTTTAAGTTCCTCAAGTTCTATAGATTCTTTTTTTTAATTGTTGATCCAGTTGCTGCTTTGTTTGTTTTAATATTTCTAATTCTTCTTCCGGTATTTGTTTCATTCTAAAAATCTTCCTTTCTACAAAAAAAAGTAAGCAACCTTAACTGTTACTTACTTTTTTCGATTAAATATTTTTTAAAAAGGAAGATCACTATCTGATATATCTATTGAACTAACTCCTGGTTCAAACGGATCGAGGGGGTCTGGTTTAACCGATGGCTGTTTATCAAAAGTCGCTTGATCTGGCTTACTATTTCTACGTTGCTCGTTTACTTCTTTTGATTCCAACAATTGAAAGTTTTCTACAACAATTTCTGTCACATATACGCGTTGCCCTTGTTGATTGTCGTAATTTCTTGTCTGTATACGTCCTGTTAAACCAATTAAGGTACCTTTACGTGCATAACTAGCGAAAGATTCAGCTGCTTTACGCCAAATAACACAATTAATAAAATCTGCTTCTCTATCTCCTTGTTGATTCGTGAAATTACGATTAACTGCTAACGTAAATTGTCCAACTGCTGTTCCACTTTGTGTGTAACGCAGGTCAGGATCTTTTGTTAAGCGGCCGACTAATGTCACATTATTAATCATATCTTTCTCCTATCTTCTAAAGTGTCTTTCCTTTGTTTTTCGCTATTTCAGATTCAGTCATCGATGTACGATTCTTTTGCTTTTCTTTCGCTTCTTCCAAGCGCTCTTCAAATTTATTTTTTTGCTGTGTTTCTGTGTATTCTTTGGCAAAACGCACAAATTCATTTAACGAGTATTGAACGTCTGGCATGTGATCATCGAAGTCATCCGCCATGTAATAATACATCAAATTGGCATCAAATTGTGTTCTTCGAAAATCAGTTGGAATTGTCAAATAAGTAGAAGATTCTC
>NZ_JAHLRI010000085.1:0-7484 GCF_018919685.1 Enterococcus sp. S183_ASV_20 | reverse complement strand
AATTTATTCCTCAATATTTTTGAACAGTGAATGTTTGAAGTAACTTTTTAGTCAAAATCAGTTGATAGGGATATTAGTGATACATATTTCAATAAAATGTGCCAAAGAATTAAAGCTATGAATTATTCAGGTTATATTATAACAAAAAAATTTTTTTTAGCCTAAAATCTGCTTAGACCTCTTTTTCTTTAAAAATGAAAAATTTACTGAAGAAATAATTTAAAATCACTACTACAACTTGTGTAATCATTTTCGCCCAAAATGATGAAAAATGAATGCCATCAATTAGGAGAATCATTAAACCCATATCAGCCACAAAAGATAAAATTCGGTACCAATAAAATAAGCCCATTTCTTTAAAAAAACCAGCTATGCTTTCATGCTTACTTGCGAATACCCAATATTTATTCGTGAAAAAGGCAAATAGAACAGATAAAAACCAACTAATTGTGTTACTTATCTTGTAATCCAGCCCTAACACATTTTGACAAACAAAAAACACAACTAAGTTGACGACAGTCGTTGCACCACCAAAAAATAAATAAGCCAGTACTTCTCGGTATTTACGAAATAATTCTTTCAATTTTCACGCATCCTTTCAACTAATCATTTTATCAAACTTCGGCAAGAAAACCTATCTATTTTGTGTAAAGACACAATTCTCTTGCTAATTTTACTATTTATTAAGTATTTATGAAAAACATAGTAAGAGAAGAGGAGAAGTTCATCCATGGATGAACTTCTCCTCTTCTCTTCGTCTAATAATATATGACTCCATCAACCAATAAGTTAAATCAGCATTAGTCCTTTAGCTTAGGAAGTGCTATCGTTTGTCCTTCGGTTAATACAGAATACGTTAAGTCATTTGTCTGCTTGAGGGCGGTTAAGGAATAGCCCGTTTTTTTTGCAATTTTTGCGAGTGTCTCTCCTCTTTTTACTTCATAATACTCAGTAGACTCTGTTTTTGAGTCATTCGCTTTACCATTTGATTGCTCTGCTGTTTTCAAAGCATTAGTCACCGATTTACTGATTATTAGTGATTGAAGTAACGCTTGTTCTTTCGGTTCTAGAGAAGTCGCCGCTGTATGCTGAGGAATCGTGATTTTTTGGCCAATATAAAACATTTCTTGAGTCTTTGAATTTTGTTTTAAAATGGCTGTTGCTGACACACCAAACGTCTGGCTAATGGTGGCGAGAGAATCTCCTTTGCTTACTTCATAGATGACTGCTTCTTTTTTTAGCTGTTCTTTGACTGCTTCCTTATCAAACGAAGGTTTCTTTTCTTCTGCCAAATTAGTCACTACTGGTTTCTTCTTTTCTTGATCGTATTCAGTTAATTGATAGGTTTCAATCAACGCGTTTAATTTTTTATCGTAATATGTATCCGTTGCATAACGACCTGTTAAAAATTTTGTTGCCTGCTGATAATTCGTCGTGTTTGCTTTCAAAACGCCGTGATAAAACGTTGGATTACCAGCCAGCCCATTGATGATTAATTTACTATAGTCTGTTAATGACTCTTTATAGGATGGATACTGACGAAAATCGGCATGAATGGTGGTCATCTTCCCTTTACCATCATCTTCTTGTGTGGGAAAGCTGACACTTTGACCTTGATAAGCGCCTTTAATGCCAAACAAATTATAATTAGGCGGCGCTGCTAACGCACTATTGCCCGAGCCACTTTCTAAAATAGCTTGAGCTATCATGACAGAAGCGTATAGATCATGTTGCTGACCAATAACTCGTGCTTCTTCACCAATTTTTCTAATAAACTCAGAAGTAGAAGCATTCTCTTGAACAACAAAATTTGCCTCGGCTTGTTGTTGAATTCCTGCTTGCTTTTCCTTTTCTTGACTATTGTCTATCTCTGAATGTACCAACGGCTCTTTGGTCTTTTCAGTTAATGTAGAATTTTGTGGTTCCTGATTATGAGGTGACTTCTCAGTGAGCGCTTTACGCTCTTCAGATACTGGTTGCTCATTTTGTAACGATTCGGTTGGTTTAGTACTAGCAATTGGCTTTTCTTGTGGCGGTAAACTATTTTCAGATTCTGAAGGTTCCACATTATTTTCCTGATGGTCACTGCTGTCATCTTGTATTGAACTTTCTTGTTGTTCAGACGAACTTATTACTGTTTCGTTCAGCGTTGAAGAAGTAAGAGTTCCTTGGTCTTGATTGACTTGGTCCGCTCTTTTTTCTTCCAGCACTAGCTGTCGGTTTTCGTGACTCGTTTCGGTCTCCTCTTGAGCGATTAATGGTTCCGAATTGTAGTAACTGGCGCCAGCATAAGTCCCTAAGACTCCAAGACATACCAACTTCAAATATCTTGCCTTTCTTTTTTTCATCGCATTTCTCCTTCATTTACCTCTTTATTTCTGCTAATAATTGCTCTATCTGTTGGTACGTTCCTGTTGATTCATTCTTGATTGTCAGCATTTGTTCACAATAAGCTTGGTACTCTCTTGCCACTTGCTTCATGCGTGTTAAAGTTGCTAAACGTTGTTCCATTTCTTCATGAACTGTTGCAACTTGTTGGTTGGCTTGACTAATTGTTTCTTTTGCTTGACGTTTGGCTTCTAATAACACTTCGCCAATTTCTTTTTGAGAAAGCGTAACGGCTGTGTCTAAATTCTCTTCACTGGTCTGTCTCTGTTGCATCTTTTCTTCAGACAATTGTTTCTGTAAAGAAGTGATAGTTGTTTCTTTATCACTTAATGTTTCTTTAACATGTTTAAGTTGAACATCTTTTTCGACTACTTGTTTTTGTAATGCTTCCACTTCATTGGTTTGCATTAATAATTGCTCCGTTAGCTTTTTAATGGATTGCTGATATAGTTGATTTTCTTCTTCTAGTTTTTCAACAAAAGAAAATGACTCTTCTGACAGTTCAGTCGGCACTTGTTGCTGGACCTGTTTTACTTTTGCGGATTGCTCTTTTGCATAAACGAACTCGTCATCAAAGATTGCTTCCTCTGTTACCTTTGGTTGTGCTTTACCAGATTGTTCATTTTCAAAATCCGGCATCTTCTCATACTCCTCATCTTCATTGTTTTTAGTCAAAAATTGCCACATTTGTTTCTCCTCCTTCGTACCTTTTACACCGTTAACATATAGCCTTTTGAGCGAATTGTTTTGATATATTGTGGTTTGTTCACATCTTGTTCAATTTTTTTACGCAAATGGAAAATCACATTAGCGACACGATATTTTCGTTCATTCGCAGTATCTTTCCAGACATTTTTGTAGAGTTCTTCATATGTAATTGTTTGTCCTGCGTGTTTGTATAAATACTCTATTGTGAAAAATTCCAATTTTGTTAAAAGAATTTCTTCTCCACTTCCCAAGCAAACACTCAAATTTGGCGCAATTAAATACAATCTCTCAGAAAGATTCTTAGTAACGGTTTGTTCCTCGTTTGCACTAACTAATTTAGGATAAAAACGTCTTTTTACACGTTGCAATAAATTACTCATGCTTAACATGCATTCTTGACGATCATAAGAATGATCAAAAACGCCATCTGCACCTAATTGTAAATAAATAATTCGATTGACTTTACTAATTACTTCTGTCCGAGAAAATAACCAAATCGGTAAATCTGACTGCTTGCGAATCGTCATTAATAACTCACAACAAGTATTTACTTGCTGGTGGTCAGTAACTTCAATCACTAATCCATCAATATGGTGCAAATGAAGAAGTATATTTGTTCCTTGGATGATCTGACATTCTACTTGATTACTAACAAACCAATTTTGACAGTATTCTTTTGTTTCAATTGTCAAAGGAACGACACCAATTGTATATTTTTCCATTTTTCCACCTCAATCTTCCTAATATTCCCCTTCAAAATATAATAATTTTTATTTATATTCTATTAATAAATAAAAATTACCAACTACTAGTTTTCAAAAAATGATTGTTATTACTAAATTTTATCGAATAAAAACAAGGCTGTCTAGCTAAAACGAAGCCTTTAAATTATCATCTTTTTTGTTAAATGAGTAAATATTTGAGAAAATACTATAAGCAAAGATATTATTTAGATTATTTATTCTTTATGTAAAAAAAAGCTTACGATTTTTCAATCGTAAGCTTTTAGAATACTTTTTTTATTTTTACATCATACCGCCCATGCCCATTGATGGATCCATCATAGGAGCTGGTGCAGCTGGTTCTGGTTTGTCTGCAACAACTGCTTCAGTTGTTAATAATAAAGCTGACACGGAAGCTGCATTTTGTAAGGCAGAACGAGTTACTTTTGTTGGGTCAACAATACCGGCTTCAACCATGTTTACCCATTCACCGTTAGCTGCATTGAATCCGATACCTAAGTCAACATTTTTTAGTTTGTCAACAATCACTGATCCTTCATAGCCAGCATTTTCAGCGATTTGACGGATTGGTTCTTCTAATGCACGAACGACAATCTTAATCCCTGTTGCCACATCGCCTTCAGCTTCTAGCGCAGCGACTTTACCAATTACATTGACAAGTGCGGTACCACCACCAGAAACCATGCCTTCTTCTACAGCGGCACGTGTTGCGTTTAATGCATCTTCAATTCGTAATTTTAATTCTTTTAATTCTGTTTCAGTTGCAGCACCGACTTTAACGACAGCAACCCCGCCAGCTAATTTAGCTAAACGTTCTTGTAATTTTTCACGATCAAAATCAGACGTTGTTTCGCCGATTTGGTTTTTAATTAAATGAACGCGGGCATCAATGGCTTCTTTTGAACCAGCACCTTCAACAATTGTTGTGTTATCTTTGTCGACAACTACTTTGCTAGCATTTCCTAAGTTTTCAATAGTTGTGTCTTTTAACTCTAATCCTAAGTCGTCAGTGATTACTGTACCACCTGTTAAAATAGCAATATCTTCAAGCATCGCTTTGCGGCGGTCACCAAATCCTGGCGCTTTTACTGCGACAACATTAAATGTACCACGGATTTTGTTCAATACTAATGTTGGTAGAGCTTCTCCATCAACATCATCCGCAATGATCAATAGTGGACGGCTTTGTTGTAGAATTTGTTCTAATAAAGGTAAGATATCTTGAATATTTGAGATTTTTTTGTCGGTGATTAAGATATATGGATTTTCTAAAACAGCTTCCATTTTATCGTTGTCAGTAACCATGTATTGAGATAAATAACCGCGGTCGAATTGCATTCCTTCAACCACATCTAATTCTGTTTCAATCCCTTTTGATTCTTCAATGGTAATTACGCCGTCGTTACCAACTTTTTCCATTGCATCGGCAATTAATTGGCCGACTTTTTCAGAACCTGATGAAACAGCAGCGACTTGTGCAATCGCTTCTTTTGAATCAACTACAGATGAAATATTGTGTAATTCTTCTACTGCTGTTTTTGTTGCTAATTCAATCCCACGACGAATACCTAATGGGTTAGCTCCAGCAGTTACGTTTTTTAAGCCTTCACGAACAATGGCTTGTGTCAAAACAGTCGCTGTTGTTGTTCCGTCACCAGCAATATCATTCGTTTTAGAAGCAACTTCTGAAACTAATTTTGCGCCCATGTTTTCAAAATGATCTTCTAATTCAATTTCCTTAGCAATTGTTACTCCATCGTTAGTAATCAATGGTGAACCAAATGATTTTTCTAAAACAACATTACGACCTTTAGGGCCTAATGTCACTTTCACTGTATCTGCTAATACATCTACTCCGCGTAGCATTGCTGCACGTGCATCTTCTGCAAATTTAATCTCTTTTGCCATGATTTCTTCACCTCATAATTTTTTTCTTCTATTATATTATTCTGTAAAAGTTGTTTATTATTCAACAGTGGCAATAATGTCTTTGGCTGATACAATTAAGTATTCTACGCCTTCGTATTTCACTTCTGTTCCTGAATATTTTTCAAACATTACTGTGTCACCAATTTTTACTTCCATCGGAACTTTTGTGCCATTTTCAAGCACACGACCTTCACCTACTGCGATAACTTCACCTGTTTGTGGTTTTTCTTTTGCAACGGATGCAAGAACAATTCCTCCAACAGTTTTTTCTTCTTCTTTCGCGACTCTAATTACGACGCGATCGCCTAATGGTTTTAACACAATAAATCCCTCCAAATAAAAAGTTTTCGCTTATTTTAGCACTCGATACACAAGAGTGCTAACTCACACTATTTATAATACTCATTTCACTCTAAAAATGCAAGTCTTTTCTCTCTTTTTCTTGTCAATTATAAGATACGCATTTTTTATTGCGTATTCTTTTTTCATGGAATGTTTTTCCAATCCTTTAATTCATGGTAAAATAAGTTGACTACGATTGGAGGCGAATAAAATGAAACAACGTTTACTTACAGCACTAATAGCAACCTTCGTTTATTTTGTGATAGCGAATTTAGGAAATCTTGTTTTCAGTGTCACAGAAGGAATTGTTTCGACACTTTGGGAATCTCTTTTCTTTTTCTTATTCGTTTTTCTTTTATTAGGATATCGCAATAATCGTAAAAAATAATTATAGAAAGGATTAACCATGACCTTAAGAAAATCAAGTTTATTTATTTTAGTCACATACATTATCGCTTTTTTCGGGCCGTTACTTTTTTCGGGTATTTCTCCCAATGCAGCGATTAATGTGACAACTGCTCTCTACATTATTGGTGCCCTTGTAATGATTGGCATCTTTTTAAAAACAACAGAACCTTCTCCTTTAGAGGAAACAGCAACCTTGAAATCACCTATTTTTATTTTTTTACTAGGTGTTAGTGGGATTTTCATTGCCATGCTGATTCAAGGCGTTACTTTCGCCATTGAAGTAGCCATCACAGGAGAACAAGCTACTTCTCAAAATACACAAGCTATTGTAGCGGTGATTTTGGCAAATCCTTTATTTATTTTGGCAACTACTATCGGTGGTCCGATTATGGAAGAATTCGTCTTTCGTTATGCATTTATCCATTTAATCCAGCCTTTTACAAATTTCTGGATTGCGGCTACTGTTAGTTCGGCGATTTTTTCACTCGCACATGCCGATGGTCACTTTTTTGTTTATTTCTTTATGGGATTTTTCTTTGCTCTTTTGTACAAGCAAACTGGAAAAATTTGGACCTCAATTATCGCCCATTGCGGCATGAATACGATTGTGATTATTGTTCAACTACTTTTGCATAATGGTGCAATTCAATAAGAAAAGGGCCTTCGTCTAAACGACTAGGCCCTTTTCTTTTGCTTATTCTTCTTCGTCAATCAATTCGTTGTCATGATGTAAGAAATAAATCAATGTTTGTAATTCGTTGGTTAAGTCAACATTTTGAATTAATACTTCAGGTGGCGCTACTAAACGCGCAGCCGTAAAGTTTAGAATTCCTTTAACCCCTGCTTCGGCAAGTTTGTTCACAACTTCTTGCGCTTTGCGAGCTGGAATAGTTAAAATAGCTACTTCGATTTGTTGAACACGGATTTGTTCCATCATATCTTCCATTGGATAAACCGGAATACCGT
>NZ_JAHLRI010000084.1:0-7641 GCF_018919685.1 Enterococcus sp. S183_ASV_20 | reverse complement strand
TCTGTAATTTCCAATAGCTCATTACGACGGAAGCCAAGCAGATTACTTCTTCTGCTTGACTTTATTATATTCATAATATGTCAAAAAGAAACAAACACTAGAAAATAAAAATAAAGCTGATTTAGATACTATTTCATTGACTGTAAATGCTTGAGCTAAAGTAACTAGTGACACTATGAAGTGGGTCCATACTTTTGATTTAGAATAGTTTTCTTTCTTTATTTCATAAAGAACTGAAAAAATTAACCAAATTATAAGTCCTAAAATGAGAAGCGGTTGCTCCCACGCTTTTGAATAAGAGTGTTCACTTATAAAAAAATATAGTAAAAGAAAGATAAGAAATACTGTGCATAAAAAATAATTTTTTTTTGTAATAATTTTCATAATCAGCCTCCTAATAAAAAACCTTTACTTGATTCTAATACAGATGTATACTTGTGTAAAGGGTTACAAAAATAATTTTTAAGGAGAATTGATATGAAAAAGTTTTTTGTGTCTTCTATTGTTGCAATTAGTCTTTTGAGTGGTTTGGGAGTGCCAAGTGTTGCTGTTGCGGCTGGTAATGATGAAATAAGTAGTATTCAGCAAAATAAAGAAAAAGCTGAGGCTACGAATGAATTCTTAGCTATGCAAGATCAGATTACATCCGTTTTACGTATTGAGGATGGTCATTATGTTTACAACAAAGAGGATGTAAAAAATATTGTTTACAGCTTTGATTTTGATAAACTTAACCAGCAATTAGACTTGGATTATACTAAAGAATCATTTTATAGCGTTGCTATAGAATCAATTGATAATACTCAATTTCAAACGCATAGCATTTCGAAAAGAAATGCAAACCCATACAATAGAAACTATTTTGAAGAGGGCTGGAATTACTATCGTAGCTGGCAAGATCACAATACTGCAAAAGAATCTATTAAAAATATGCGTGATGCAGCTTTTGTATTAAATGGTGGAGGTGGAATAGCCACAGTTGTTGGAATATTTGCTTCAGGTCCTCTTGCTCCTTTCGCTGGCGTTGTAGCTGCTGTTTCTGGATTAACAGCAATGTATTTTGACAATATGGCTACAAATACAGAGTTAAAAAATAATTACTCAGGAATTGTTCTAGAAGCAAATAAATTTACATTTGTATATAGTGTATGGTCTCAAAATGAATATAAAGGAAAATAAAACTTTTTGACATTTTTCCCTGCAACGCTAGGTTTCTTTTGAAGATTGACCTAGTTTTGCAGGTATTTCTGTATATCTACTAAATAATTCATTAATTATAAATAAATGGTGATAAGGAGTGTTCAGCAGTGACTAAGAGAAAAACAACTATTCTAAAAATATTTATTTTAACTACGGTACTAACTTTCTTTTTGGGTTATGGGGGGCAAACCTTTGCAGCATCAGCTCCTCAAATAAAAAGCTTAGAAGGATTTAATTCTCTTGAAAAATATGATGATTTGCAAGGAACTGAACATGCGTTTGCAAAAGTTCTTAACTACAAAACGAAGCGAACCGATATTTCTGCTAAATCTATTCTAAAGTTTGTTTATCCTAAAAAAACTGACACGGAGCTTAATAACTCATCAGCTTCCATTAAAGATTGTATACGCTATGCACAATCTCTTGGGGTCAATATGCAGTGGAAGGATGAATCCGTAATTAATTACGATGCTATTAAGCAACAAATTGACAAACAGCAGCCTATTTTCTTATGTTTTAAGCCAAATAAAGCAGATTGGATGGAACCTTATCTGCTTACAGTTGCATATGGGTATGTATTTGTTAAAGGGGATGGGCAAACGAACAAAGATTTTAAAATGGCAAGTATTTGGAATGCAAGATATTTGACTCCAACATCAATTAATATAAACACTAACAGTACTTCTTTAAAAGTCACTGACTTTTCGATGAATGGGAATCCGCAAAAAGATTATACTTACATTGGATCTATTACATTAGGATAAATTTATAGGAGGAGTGAGTTTAATTGGGTTTAAAAAAATTATTAATAGGAACTGTACTACTTATGTTGACTTTTTTTGCGGGAAGTACTGTTTTAGCAACAGATATGAATAACTCTAAATTATTTATTAAAACGCATGAAGTTAATCCTGAATTAATTGCACATGCACAACAGGATTGGCGATTTTATTTCGAAAATTTAACAGCAGTAGAAGATCAAGGGCCACTAAATATAGAAGCATTTTATTTAGGACAGCCATTTACTTTAACCAATGAAACAGATAGCCAAACAGCCTATTTCCCTATTATCGAAAGACAATCTGGGACTATCAATGATATATTAGAAGTTTCTTTGGTAGATAATATGCCGGCACTAACGATTTCTAGTCAGTTTGTTGAACAATTAAATAGTCTAATACCTACAGCAGAAGACACTAGCTTTTCTTTGAACCTTGATAGCGAGAGTCACCAACTTCTGTCTTCAGAAGAACCGAATCGTGAACAAGCCGTTGATATTAAACAAGAGATAGCCAGCCTTAATAGGCAGAAACGTTCTGTTCCGGATGGCACCGTTCCAGAATACAATAGAAATATTATTCCTAATTGGATGATTACAGAAACACAAGGATTAGAACCTTGGTGTACATTTTATACGTTATCAACAATGATTAATTCGGTTGAAGGGAAAGCTGTAACCAACGCAAAAACGTTTATTAAAAAAACTTTCCCTACTGCTTCAGAAAAAGAGTTGGTCGACGGGAAATATATTACAAGTAAGCCTTTCGCACATACTATCCAAACTATGCAAAAGGAATATGGGTATACATTGGATATAAAAAATAGTCGATTGACACCAGCAGAAGTTCAAACACAAATTGATAAGAAGGCGCCAATATGGGTTGCTTTAGATAACGTTACTCAAAATTTTAATCCTGCAAAATCACATGGAATTACTATCATTGGTTATATTATAGCAAAAAATAATAAATTGGATTCTTATTACTATTTTTGGAATCCTTGGTGGCAAAAAGTGATGTTAACCAATCAAAAAGATATGAGTAACTGGAAATTAAATGATAATGTTTATTCATGGAAGTATTCTGGTATTAATTTTAGGAAAGAACCAATAAATTATGCAATGAAAGGTAAAATTGCTACTTTATTATCAAGAGCTACTTACTATCAAACTGGAGAAAAAATTCCTACTGATTTAAGAAATAAAGAGTACATTATCAAGGATGTGAAAAGCGTTTCACAATCGAATTCTAAGGTTGCTTATTATTTAGAGGGAATAAATAAGTGGGTATTAGAGCAGGATGTAAAAGAGTTTCCTACACCACTGCTTAATAAAAAAGTAACTTTACTATCTAAAGCTAGTCAATATCAAACTGGAGAAGCAATTCCAACTAATGTAAGAAATAAACAATATACTGCTCTAAAAGTGAAACCTTTTAGACGCTCTAATTCAAAATTAGCTTATTTTCTTTCAGGAATTAACAAATGGGTATTAGAACAAGACATTCAGTAGCCATTCATGTCAGAAGTAATTCTCAATGTTAAAATCGATGAATTATGAGACTGGAACATAAGCACCAAATAGAAAAGAGGAATCCTTTAAAATAAGGGTTCCTCTTTTCTAATAATTCATCTCAATTTCAACTATACATTTGAACAATTGTAACAGTCAATAGACCACTGATTAACCATTATTTCAATTGAAATACCAGATAAATAGCCAGTCGTTTTCCGCCGACTGGCAAAAGAGATAGATTTGTAAAGAAGTGATTTGTGTTTCTTACAACTTCTTTATACCATGTCACTCATGATTTATAAAGTGTGTAAGGTGAAAAATCAGACTTTAGACCATTATATTTTTTGATTTATTTGTTTTATAATTAATATGTACCATAAAAAATTGATATACGGAGGTCGAAGAAAGTTGAAAAAGATTGTATTGACAATTGCTGCCGGAGTAGCTGTATTATCATTAGCTGCGTGTGGCGGAAGTAAAGAAAAGAAAACAGAGAATTCTACAGCTACTTCTTCTAAAGTAGAAGAGGCAAAGGAAAAAGGAAGCAGCGCGCTTGATGAAGCGAAAGATAAAGCCAGTGAAGCAGTTGAAAAAGGCAAAGAAAAAGTAGAAGAAGGAAAAACAAAAGCTAGTAAAGCCATTGAAGGTGCTAGTAAAGAATTAGAGTCTTCAGATACCAACTAACAAAAATAAAATATCAGGAGGAATTCATTATGACAGATAAAGGAACGACAGATAAAATCAAAGGAAAAGCAAAAGAAGTGGCAGGAAATGTGACTGGCGATGATCAACAAAAAGCAGAAGGTTTCTTAGATCAAGCCATTGGCAAAGTAAAAGAAGTCGCTTCTGATGCGAAAGACAAAGTTGAAGATGTTGTTGAAGATGTAAAAGAAAAATTGGATAAATAGTTTCTTTAAAAGCAGACCTTGAGGTCTGTTTTTTTTAAGGATTTTAACTGCCTAAAAATATATTTATGGATGGTCAAGTTCAAATTTTATACGAAAAAAAGAAGTACTAATATCAAGGCTTCTACTACCTAAAAAGTTCACAATCTTCTTTCCGATAATAATGTCGTGAAAGTTAAAAACATGCAAATCTAACTTTTCATGATAGGATAATGAAAGTACTGTAGGAATGTTAAAAAAACACTGCAAATGTATATACTTGTATATCCCTTCGTGGTATAATGGACGAGAAGAGGTGATCATATGCTAGTTAAAGAAATTGAGCTAAAAAAGTGGGGTAATTCTAAGGGAATTCGATTATCTAAAGAAGAATTAGCAGAGCTAGGTATCAAGGGCCAAACAGCTAAATTTGAAATGGTTATTAGACAAGGTCAAATTATCCTTACACCCAAAACGACATTTCCTAGTACGCTAGAAGAATTATTTTCAGATTATAAAGGTGGAGATTTAAATGAAACCGAGTATGATTGGGGCAGTCCTGTAGGAGAAGAGTTATTATGAAAAAAAGTGTAAATGAATTAAAGCAAGGCGATGTTGTGTATATTAATTTAAATCCAACTAAAGGACACGAACAGCAGGGAAAGCGCCCGTGTATTATTCTAGGAAAGCGTCTCCCATATCTCAAAAATATGGTATCTGTTGCCCCTATCACAAGTAAAAGAAAAGCGTTTCCTCTGCATGTACCTCTTACTAAAAATATGAAAATAACAGGCGAAATCTTGCTCGAACATCATAGAAGTATTGATATTGTTTCAAGAGGTTTTGATTTCGTTGAGGAAGCCCCTGAAGAAGTAATCCAAGAATGCTTAGCGAAAATTAATCTTATCTATAAGTGAAATGAATAAAAATCAGAGGAACAGGCAAAATAATTGTTTGTTCCTCTGATTTTTTTCATCCGTTTCAAAAAGTATACTTTTTGACATGCCTTGATTTACCTTGTTTATGTATGGCATAATAATTACATAATACAATTTGAAACGTTTCTGATTTGATGTAAGTTTTTTGAAACAATTTTAGTGAAAAAAGGGTAGATAATAATGATGAGAAAATTTTTTTATATCCGAGTTAGTAGTTACGATCAATCGATCGAAAGACAACTGATTGCCGCGAAGGAATTAGGAATCCCTGAAGAATATATTTTTATTGAAAAAGCCAGCGGCAAAGATTTTAAACGCCCTGAATATCAATTAATGAAACGGATGTTTCGAAAAGGAGATTTACTCTATCTACAATCATTAGATCGACTAGGCAGAAATAAACAAATGATTTTAGAAGAATGGCGAGAATTAACTAAGGAAAAGCAGATTGATATTTCTGTGTTAGACATGCCTCTGTTAGATACTGCTAGTTACAAGCAACTAGATGGGTTAGAGACGCTTATCTCTGACTTAATTCTGCAATTACTCAGCTATATGGCCGAAGACGAACGGAAACGAATTAATAGCCGGCAAAGAGAAGGCGTAGAAGCTGCGAAACGAAAGGGTGTAAAATTCGGCAGAAAGAAAATTGCTTTACCTCCTGAATTTCCTGCGATCTATTCTGACTGGAAAGCAGGAAAAATAACTGCAGTCTACGCTATGGATCAATTGGGCATGAAACGAAATACCTTTTATCGACGGGTGAAAGAATATGAAAATACCTTGCACCACTTTTCTTGATAGATATAGCAGCTATTAGACGGGAAGGGAGAGTTTGAAAATGGACTTAACGAATCAAAGGGTCGTTTTTACTGGAACGCTGCAGCAAATGACACGAACCCAAGCCATCGATTTGGTTCACTCTTTAAACGGCCATTGTCAATCAAGTGTTACTTCAAAAACAAATTTCCTGGTTTGTGGTCAGTATTCTAAGTCGTTGTTTGATGATTCTCTCTATAGAAAAAAGGAATAAACCGCGCGGGACTTGATTGCGTTAGGTCATGAGATTACCATTTTATCAGAAGTCGAATTTTATGCGTTAATTAGTCAACAGTTGAAAGAATGGCAACGGTATTTATAATCGTTAGTAAAATGTACAAGGAGGAAAATTTTTATGAAGCGAAAATCTTATGATCGTTGGGGCATTGAAATAACTAGTTTTAATCGAAATATTGCTTTTCACGTGGAGTGTGACTGTGGGGAATTAGCAAAAAGTGTTTATCAAAAAAATTACTTTTACTGTCCTAAATGCCATCGCCGATACAAACAGAAACAAGGAGAATATGTAGCAATTACAATAATTAAAGAATAAACAAATGAGATTTACTTCAATGTTGGTTTCTGTTTCATACTAAATAAAAACCTGTTTTAATTTAGTAAAAGGGAATTGGTTTGCAAGCAAAATCTTCCGGTTTTTGATAGAATTAAGAAAAAGTTGACAACAGATCCTATTTAAAAATAGGATGATTTGCACTTGAAATTTACTTGTTGGAATAAGAGGCAATCTGTTTAATCGATTGATTGTGCGTAGAAAATGAACAAAAAGGACGGTAAGAAAATTAAAGAAAGGAAGATTTTTATGCCATTAACCTTAATACTAGGTGGAGAATATATTTATTATGATAAAAATTTAGGCATGATGGTTGCCGGGGATAATTCAAATAGTGAGTTGATAGAACAATCAGATAACGTACCATTAGACAGACATAAATGTAAGGAACATGTATTTAAAGACAAACGTTTTGTTGAAAAAGAAAGTGAATCTTTAACTCTATTAGGCTATAAAATTGTAGTTGATACTGTTACTGGTGTGAATTATTTAGAAACTCCTAAAGGAGGAATTACACCATTGCTTGATGAAACTGGGAAAGCTTGCATCGATAAAATTAGTAAGTAAATAAAACCCCACCCCTGAAAATCTTTTTTTGGGGGTTATTCTATATTCAATTATTAATGATAATTATAGTGATGAGAGAGCAATTCTAAGCCGTTTTCAAAAATATTGATCGGTAGTTATGCAAAGAATATATTGAACGTTCGTATTTATATTGTTAAATGATAGACTGCAGACGGAAATAATGGGAAAAATCCCTTTTAAATACGAATAATTATTTGTTCCAGGAATACAGCTGGAATATAAAAGACGAATAATTGGTTTCGCTTTGCTCAACTGGCCTTCAACGTTTTGTAGGGGTCCCGAGCGCCTACGAGGAATTTGTATCGATAAGAAATAGATTTAAAAATTTCGCTGTTATTTTGTACATTT
>NZ_JAHLRI010000083.1:0-7853 GCF_018919685.1 Enterococcus sp. S183_ASV_20 | reverse complement strand
AATTTATTCCTCAATATTTTTGAACAGTGAATGTTTGAAGTAACTTTTTAGTCAAAATCAGTTGATAGGGATATTAGTGATACATATTTCAATAAAATGTGCCAAAGAATTAAAGCTATGAATTATTCAGGATATTTATGGGAGAATTAGAGTGATTTTTTTATTATTACTAAAAAACAATATAAAATAACGCATTTTAAGCCCTCTTTGTGCATAAGGATGAAGCTTTTAATTTGAAAGAGGCTTAAAATGCGTTTTAATTTTTTCTATTTTTCATAAATATATAGGTTAGTGGTTTAAAATTATAGGGTATTACAACTCTCAGCTGTTAAAAATTATCTTTTAAAGTGTCGTCTATCCTCTCAAGTTGAAACATTGGGTTCTTACCTAATCTTTTTTAATTGTTCATAAAAATTTTCATGCGTTCCACATAGTAAGATAGGTATCACTGCATTATCTTTAATTTCATATGCAACGCGATATGTCGTACCTGCATACTTGAATCCAATAGCCCAAATTCCTGATAAATCACCCGTTTTTTGTTCTCCCGAATGAGGACGAACTGCTATCTCATCATAAATTATCGTTAAAAATTGTTCTTTTAATGTTTTCTCTTTTAATTTTTTTAGATACTTTATTACGTGTTTAGAAGGTAGAATCTCATAAGCCAATTTCTGCTGCCAACTCCTCTTTTGTCATCGGTTTAGAATTTGCAACAGTATCTTCAGCAATAGATTTAAATGCAGAAGTTAACGCATTTTTTCTATTTCTAAATTCTTTTAAGATCTCTTGTTTGCTATAACCTTCTGAAAGAATATCAGCCAAAATATCTTCACTAAAATCAAAAAATTCTTTTTTAGGCTCTACAAACTCATAAAGGATACCATTCTCTACAAGCTTAGCTTCTACTTCAACACCATTGGGCACAT
Organism: Enterococcus sp. S183_ASV_20; assembly: GCF_018919685.1. Classification (NCBI taxonomy): domain Bacteria; kingdom Bacillati; phylum Bacillota; class Bacilli; order Lactobacillales; family Enterococcaceae; genus Enterococcus; species Enterococcus sp. S183_ASV_20. The sequence goes on along the minus strand of NZ_JAHLRI010000083.1, from coordinate 6,924 downwards.
CGAATTCTTTAGGGACCGTTAACATAATAGAATTTCCTTGTTTTCTTGTTTTTGTAATCATATTATTTCCTCCATTATTTTACATTTCGTAATTACTTAGTAATTACATTGTACGCTATTTTTAGTAGAAATACAAAATAATAAAACTCCTTTAGAACAATTTTCAAAGGAGTTTTATTTGATTAGGAAATTATGTAGAATAATAATATGTTTTTAACTTGGAATCAAAAACGCACTTGCAAGTAAGTTTACTTCAATACATGAAATTGCTTATAATAGTGTATTGGAATTAAGGTAGATTGACAAAAGAGTGATCAAATAGGTATACTTCATTCAAATAATCGTTTGAATGTGAGGTGAGATGAATGAAAAAAGTTTGCCAAGTGACTGTCGTACATAAAGAAAAAGTAAATGGAATAAAAAATAAATTGGATCAAAAAGATTTTTCAAACTTACTTGTGTTAGGGAAATGTTTCAGCGATTTTTCTAGAATTAAAATTTTCTATGCTTTAGAAACCTATAAGGAAATGTGCGTCTGTGATTTAGCAGAAATACTTACTGCTAGTGTCGCTACAACGTCACACCATTTACGTTTTTTAAAAAAACATGGAATGGCAAAATCACGTCAAGATGGAAAAGTAGTTTATTACTCTTTAGCGAATGAAGACATCCTTTCCGCTATTCGTGTTTTTTAAAGTTATCAGAAAATCTATCTATGAAATCTTAGTTTGGGGGTACCGTCAGGAAAATGCGGATTTACAACGTTAAGGAAATTTATTAAAGAGACCAATTCCTCAGCACTAAAATTGATAATTGGGCTTTCTTTGTTACTATAGTGTTAGGTAAGCTTTTTACTTTATCACCGGTTTTCCCCTCACTTCACACCTACGGGCGAGTTTCCCCACATCCCGTTTTCCATCTAATCCAATTCATTCAATATCTTTATGTGTATGAAAGATCAGATTGCTTGATTTAGACATCTTACACGTAATTTATTCTTAAATGGGTACGGTAAACGAGCAATAATACGAGCAAAAGTATACCTACAAAAATAATAACTCTGTCTAATTTTTTTTGATTCATATGCTTATTGCTTAAACCATATAATTTCAGTCCAAGAAAGCCTCCAACAGTATTTGTAATTACATCTGTTATGTCTGTCGCTCCAATAGCGAAGATAAATTGAATTATTTCAAAAGTAAGACTTAAAACCAGTACAAAAGCAAACTTAGGTAAAAATCCGATTTCTTTAAAATTGACATTCAAAAGCAAGCCAAATGGAATAAAGATTATAACATTATCTATCATCTCTCTGAAATTCCCAGTAGCAGTAAATGGAGTCAAGTTAAGACTTCTTTGATGATAATTAAATACTGATAAAATATTGTATTGTAATTTGAATAACACTAACCAGATTAGTGTCACTAAATATAAAGCTAGCAATCCTCTAGATAATATTTTTCCCAATATAATTTCCTCTAATTCTTTTGTTTAAGTTGTATCATTAGTATAGCAATGTCCTAGTTAACGTGGGTTTTAAATTAAAAAGCTAACGTTACCCCAAAAGTGCTAGTACAATAATGCTGTTCATTAATTTCGTTGGTTTCATTCCGCCATCCTTACCTCCTTGAATTAGTATGTGTTGATCCGGGAAACACTGTCACAATTACACCGTCTATATTGTTTCCTGATATCTCATAACGAAGATTAGTCGGCACATGAATGGTGGTATTTTTAGTAACAGGATAATAAAAGATCTCATATTTTTCCCCATTTACACTAACAGAAATGGTTTTTTCTTCTTTTAGGTAATCCATATATTCCTCGAGAACGAAATTCTTTTCTTTCATAATCGCACTATGTGGTAAACCAACATAGCGAATATGCCATAGTTCATATTGAATTCCTGTTAACTCTGTTTTGTCCTCTGGATAACGTAAAATGAACCCGTATTTCCAAGCATTTTCTTCTATCCACTTTCCTTCAGGGGCTCGTTCCATTTTCGTCAAGCTTGATCCTACATCTAGTGATAAACCTGAATTATGCTCACTATAACCTGCTGGTAAGGCATACTCAGCCCCCATTTCTTGGTAAAGCACACTTTGCTCATCAAAGTCTCGATAGCCACTATTAATAATAAAATGACTAACGCCACCCTTTACAGCATCATTGACCATCTCTGAAAATTTTTGTGCTATTTCTTTTGACATATAAATATTACTATCAAGCAACCCGTATCCATTTATTAATTCGTCATGTTTAGATAAATTCACGATATCTGACTTCACACTTTCTTGGCGAACAGGATATTTACTATTGATTAATAGCAGATTTCCTTGATAAACCTGTTCTTCTGTAATTGTTTTCTCTTGGGTATTTTCAGAAGTCCCACTATTTTCTAAATGTTCTTTGGGATTTTGATCATAATTTTGAAATTCGACTTTTTCCTGAGAAAACAGTGCTTCATTAACGTAGTCATAACCTAAGTATATTAAGAATAACAATAACAATAAAAAAAACAACTTCTTCATTTTCAGTCTCCTCCTTAACTATATAGTTGGAAGTATGAAATATTTCTAGAATCTTCCCCTTAAACGGCACAATCTCGTTTGAGATTGTGCCGTTTTGCCCCGTAAATTACAGTCAATTATTTCGCCCTACTGGATTTACTATTATCACCAATGTAGATGAATTTTCATAAGTGATACCCATGCTGAATTTAACGAGGCTGAACTGCCTGTTGACAATGGGCGGTGTGAAATACCACCCCTCTATGCGATCAGTCTTATTATCAGGCTATCTTGCCGCAGCGCACGCAGATAATGACCGCAATATCGCTCTGCCTTACATCTTCAATACTATCTACTATATATAAATTCCCTAAGAACCAGTTACATACGTCGGGTTTCCTGCCGAAATAGTTAGCTTATATAGTTTGTCCGTGCAACGGTTAAAAGTTTATTTAACGGGGAAATCAAAATAGCTATTGGGGTATGGTTCGTCTCTTAATACATAGTGCCACCATTCGAGGCTATATGCTTCAAACCCACTGTTTTCCATGATGGAGCGCAAACGTCTGCGATTTTGCGCTTCATTGCATGATATTCCATTTGCCGCATGATGAGAGCGTTCATCCATAAAATCAAATCGGCTCCCCATTGGTACAAGCTCACCCGTGTCTAATCGATAAAGCGTAAGATCAATGGCACTGCCGCGGCTATGGCTTGATTTTGAAGCCACGTATCCTTTTGAAATCATCTCAGTTCGGTCAATATTGGGATAATAACTTTCCTTTGTCAGGTTATTTTCCGGCTGTGCAGCCCATTGCATAAAACAGTTTACAGCACGATTAGGACGGTAACCGTCCCATAGAAGCAATCCGTACCCTTGGGTAGCAGCCAGTTCTTTTGCCTTCAAAAGCGATTCAGCCAACTCGTATGTCCCTACAATGCGATTTACTTCATAACCGTCAACCGGTTTTCCGGTGAAATTATCCCAAGTGGCATATTTAGCGTCCCAACGAACACCGTGTACTATTTCATCTAAAAAAGTAAATCCTATTTCCATGCTTATCACCCCTTTAACGCTAATACGATCAAGCGGTCAATCAGTTCGGGAAGTGCAATACCTGCAGCGGCCATCATACGGGGATAACGACTGTATGACGTGAAACCGGGCAGAGTATTGACTTCGTTCAGTACAATGCGGCCGTTATCTTGTAAAAACATATCCACACGGGCTAGACCTCTACAGCCGAGCGCTTTATATATTTTTTTTGCCGTTTCCTGTATCCGTCCTCGCTCCTCTGCTGAAAGGTCTGCGGGAACGGTTATAACTGCGTTTTCAGAGCCTTTTTCCGGCTCGACTTCCTGATGAATACGAAAGATTCCGTACTGCAGCCTGATTTGGTCCACCTCGCCAACAGCTAACGCGGCACTGTTTCCCAATACCGCACAACCGACCTCACAGCCCGAAACAGCCTGCTCAATTAAGATTTTGCTGTCATATTGTCTTGCCGATTCAATTGCGTAGTCCAATTCGTCCGCGCTATTGACTTTTTTCACACCGAAGGATGAGCCTGAACGCGCCGGCTTAACAAAAACAGGATAGGTAAACGTAGCTGCCACCGGCCTATCATCTTTATTAATAACCCAAAAGGCGGGAGTAGCTATCCCAGCATTTTTCGCAACGATGTATGTCAACGATTTGTCCATACAAATTGCTGAGCTTTGAATATCGCAGCCTACAAAAGGGATACCGGACAATTCAAACAGACCTTGTATGGATCCATCTTCACCTGACTTGCCATGCAAAGCTGAAAATGCTACATCAACATGGTTGATTTCATATTCATGGTTCTTTTTAACAAGTAATCCGTGCATTTTTTTATCCGGCGAGAGTACAGCTGAATAGCAATTGTCGTTTTCCCATTCCGCGCAAGGTTTTTCGCACATTTTCCATACACCAGATTTCGTAATTCCAATGTATAACGGCTCGTATTTTTCTTTATTAATGTTAGCGGCTATCTCTATTGCAGATTTTACCGATACGTCATGCTCCTCTGAGCAACCCCCAAACAGTATTGCAACTTTTATTCTATTCATGCTCCTGTCTCCTTTCAAAATCCAAACAGTTTTTAATGGTTTTTTCAACGGTATCACGCAACGCTTGCTCGGTATAATAGGCCGTATGCGGTGTGATTATCACGTTAGGCATTCTTTGAAGTTTAAGTAAAAATTGATTATCAATTGGTTTTTGGGTGCAATCAGAGTAGAAAAACTCTTCCTCTCCTTCCAATACATCCAATGCGGCACCGCCCAGTTTCCCGTTTTCTAATGCTTTAACCAACTCATAGGTATCTACAAGTGGACCGCGCCCAGTATTGATAAGAAATGCTCCTTGCTTCATTCTCTGTATTTGTTCGTGGCTGATAATATAGTGCGTATCCGTATTGAGCGGCACATGAAGCGTAACGATATCGCTATTTTGCAGCAACTCATCAAACGGTACATAGTTTACCTCTATACTTCGGCTGCGACTATAAGCCAACACTTTACATCCAAATCCTCGCAGCCGCTCAATAACCGCTTTGCCTATCTGGCCCGTTCCCACCACACCAACTGTCATGTCGCTGAGTACCTTGCCACGGTCGCTGTCCAACCTGAAATCATGTTTTTCCACAGAGCGCACAATCGATTTTACGTTGCGTACTGCCATAAGAATTAGCATCATAGTATAATCGGCAACGCTATCCGGCGAGTACGCCACATTGTCGACAGTGATGCCCATTCTCTTAGCAGCAGTTGTATCTATATGATTGCAGCCGATGCTTCGGGTAGAAATATATTTCACACCGGCTCTCTTCAGCGCAAGAAGAATAGAGGCGGAAATCTCTGATTTATGTCCCACACTGATACATTGATTGAAAGGCGCGGATTTGGCGTTGGATTCCGACACGTTGGCGTTAATTATCGTTGCCATAACGCCAAAGCGAGGCGAAAGAGCATGGAATGCATCTGCCTCATCCTGCTCACATCCATAAACAGTAATGCCGATGTTATTCATAATTAAGACCAACCCTTTCTGTGAAAGGCACCAAATAAAACGGGGATGCCAATGGTAATCTTGTCAAATCTTTCTCTGAAGAACGAAAACGGCTCGTTCTTACGGTATTAAGTCTACCGTGTAAGAACGAGCCGTTTCTTAATATTAAATTGTTAATTTCCTAAGAAAAAGTAAAGATAACCTTGAGATTTTCCTAAAAAATTATGGCTCTATACTTTTTGATGTTGGTGGATGACACCAGCATCTTTTTTATTTTCCAAAACATATAGAAAAGACACCTTGAAATCCTTTAGAATTAATTTGGCGAACCAACCCAAAAGGAGGAATCAAGATGTCTTACACTCACCTTATCAAAGAAACATTAGATATTCTAGACTTATCAGTTACTTTTAACGAAAATTGTCTCACAAAAGAAAAATACAAAGGGCAAATCTGTCATATTTATCGTGGAAACTTGATTTATACAGCCCAAGAATGCATCCACTGTAAACACCAGATTGCTTCAGATATAGTGCGGTGGGGTACATCAACCGTCCGGTTGTTAATGAACGATGTTTCTGAATCCCGTACCTACCTCGAATTGAAAAAGCAACGCTTCAAATGCAAAGGTTGTCAGCGGACCTTTGTCGCAGATACTTCTGTTGCGAAAAAACATTGTTTCATCAGTGAGAAAGTCCGCTGGTCTGTCGTGACTCGTCTGAAAAAAAATACCTCAATGACAGAGATCGCCGCTCAGAAAAATCTATCGGTCTCTTCTGTTTACCGTATTATGAAGCGATTTTATCGTCCGTTGAATCCTTTTCGGACACCGTTACCTAAGGTACTTTGTTTTGATGAATTCAAATCAGTTCGGGGTGTTTCAGGTGCTATGAGTTTCATCATGATGGATGGACAAACACAGCGCTTATTGGACATTGTCGAGAACCGACAACTGCCTTTTTTAAAACGTTATTTTAGTCATTTTTCACGAGAAATTCGTGAAGCGGTCGAATGGATCGTGATTGATATGTACGCTCCTTATGTATCGCTCGTTAAAAAGCTGTTTCCAAAAGCACAGCTGATTATTGACCGGTTTCACATCGTCCAACATATTGGTCGTACCTTTCGCAATCATCGAATCAAAGAAACGAACCAACTATTAAAAAGCAAAGAACAAAAACACTATCAATTAGGTAAGCAATTAAAAAGATACTGGAAACTTCTTCAAAAAGATGAACGCAAGCTTGATTATACTCGACGCCTTTGGCGACCTGGCTTCAAAGCTCATTTAACAGAGACCGATATTGTGGATCGCTTACTGAAAGGGAGCCCTGCTTTGCGTGTAGGCTATCAGTTATATCAAGACTTTCTTTACGCTGT
>NZ_JAHLRI010000082.1:0-7926 GCF_018919685.1 Enterococcus sp. S183_ASV_20 | reverse complement strand
ATATAAGATTTCTTGAACTTCACGATAGCTAAGGTTATAACGAAGATAGTAGCCCACGGCTACAATAATCACATCCTGCTGAAATTGCTTTCCTTTAAAATGATTCATCGTCATTCCTCCTGCTATCTTTTTCTATTATTCTACCTTATTTGATAGTAGATTTAAAACTTTGCAACAGAACCCGAAGAACAATTGTATTTGGAAAGTGAAACGAGTCAAACGAAGGTCACAGTCAGCCATAATCGTTTAGACGTGTATAAACGTCGTCCTGAAACGGTAAAAAAAGGAACGGAGCTTCTACGACTAGAAACAGAAAAATACATCATGAATGTTTACCTAGAAAGGAGTGAGCTGGTCGAAAACTTTGTCAGCTACACGATTTGCAGGAAACACTATTACTCAGAATCAGAATATTATTCAATTTTTGAGAGCATGGAATTAATGGAAGAAGAAATGGAAGAGCTAAACAGCAAAGATGCGACGATAGACGATTATTACCTTGTATTTACTAGATTTTTGACGTGTGGAACGGAATCTATCGTGTTAATGGGAATGGATTATGAACTCGCTGTACCCGAAGCATTTTTGAGGGAATATGTAGAAGAAGTAGATAACCCAGGCGACGACTGGTACACGACTTTAACTGATTTTTTAGACACCTATACTTACGACGATACAGAAGAAATCCAAAATGAACTTGACCGTAAACGAATGCCATATCAACGATTTGAAAGGAAAAAAAGGCAATAATCATTTATACCGAAAAGTGAGAATGTGTGAAATAAGGACAAAAAACCTAGTAACTAAGGGAATGGTTCTTATTTCGCACCAATCGCTCCAACCGCCCCCGCCGCTTAGGTGGTGCGAAATAAGCGGGCAACACCCGATAACCTAAGAGAAAGAAGGAGATCCATATGAATAAAATCATTCCTCTATTGTTAGTCCTATTTGTTGGCGAAATACTTATGCGCCATGCTGCAGCTGTGCATTTAAACTTCGTAGTATTTTTGGCAATACTGGTATTTTGTTTGATCTTTTGGCGCTTTGTATTAGCCCTTGTGAGTCTACTATTCAAGATGATTGCAGCCATATTTTTCATAGGGTTATTTCGATGAAAGGAGAGAGTACTAATGCCAATTGCAATAGGAAATAAACGGTTACCCGTTACGTTGGATGAAAAGAGACAAAAAGAATTGCAGCAACTAAAGCAGAAGTACGGCAAAAGTGAATCCAGGATTATGTGTATTGCGTTAGATTTATTGATTGCCCAAGAAAAAGCAGGATTTGAGGTACCAGCACTCAAAAAGTGACGTCACTTTTTATCCTAAAAACTAAAAGTGATAGCACTTTTAATTATAAGAAGTTAGAATATTAATCATTTGCTTAATTGTACAATATAATGTACAATTGTTTTATAGAAATAAATAAGGGGTGAAAGGAATGGAAGCAGTAGCTTATTCAAATTTCCGCCAAAATTTACGTAGTTATATGAAACAAGTTAATGAGGATGCTGAAACACTTATTGTAACAAGTAAAGATGTAGAAGATACAGTTGTTGTATTATCAAAAAGAGATTATGATTCTATGCAAGAAACGTTGAGAACACTTTCTAATAATTACGTCATGGAAAAAATTCGTCGAGGAGATGAACAATTCTCCAAAGGTGCATTTAAAACACATGACTTAATCGAGGTTGAATCTGATGATTAAGGCTTGGTCTGATGATGCTTGGGATGATTATCTTTATTGGCATGAGCAAGGAAACAAAAGCAATATAAAAAAGATTAACAAGTTAATAAAAGATATCGATCGTTCCCCCTTTGCTGGATTAGGAAAACCTGAGCCATTAAAGCATGATTTATCTGGAAAATGGTCCAGAAGAATTACAGATGAACATAGACTGATATATAGAGTTGAAAATGAAACGATATTTATTTATTCTGCAAAAGATCACTATTAACCAATCGGAAGTAAGGAAAGGGTCAGAAACTTAAAAGTTTCTGAACCTATTTTTATCTCATTATTTTACACGTAAATTTTATAATATAAAATACCCAAAGATAAGTATTAGTCGGTATAAACTTTGAGAATACTCAATTTTTACACAAAAAAAGGACAGACAAAATATAATCTGACCTTTTATTTGTGTTTATGGGACATGGATAGTATTTAGTTAGAACTCAATCCTTTTTTGTCAACCCAACCTTTGAGTTCTGGACTATAAACGTAAGATCCTGCGTCTTGTGTGATATGAATATACTGATTGGAATACGTATTCACATTCCCTAAGTTCTTAAATCCTTTTTTTCCCCAAGGTAAAGTATCTATTGATTTACCATTATTCAAAACAGTTAAATGATTTTCTGTATTTTTGATAGTCCATTTTGTATTCGTGACTGTATTGCTGCTCTTAACAGCATCTACTTGACTCTGAGTATTCGCATTAAATGCTTTTTTATCTATCCATCTTGAATTGACCAGAATAACTTTGGTTTTGACGTTTTCGAAGGAGTCCTTCTTTACCGAACTCTTGATAACTCTTAACCCAATATCTTACTTGTCCCATACTCTTAATACCGTATTTTTTTGCCAGATATGGATACCCTCCTTTTCCTTTTAAATACTCATGAATGATTGTCATCTTTAGTTCGAAACTATATTTACTCATAGAAATACCGACCTCCAGAAGTTAGATTTTTGGTCTAACTTTTGGGGGTCGGTACAGTGGTCGATTGCTTTTTTTGTGCATAATTTTAGTGTAATTCCTTGTAAGATAAATACAATAAATAGTTTGTCTTCTCAATAAATTGGTAGATTACCTGTTTTATCGAAGAGCTTATTCCCTTCATTTTATTTATTTTACTCTCTACCTCTTTCTTGTTATAAGTAAAAAAGTTATCTTGCCATACCAACGTTATTACTAACTCTTCTTCACATAAACTTATAAAATACGTACATCCATAAGAATTTCCTCTTTCATGAGCATAGATTTGCATACAAACCTTTTCCTCCCCTCTTCATTAGTCACCTCCAAAGGTTATTTTATCACTATTCATTATTATTCAACTCCTCTTCAACAATTATATAATATAAACGTTTAATGAAAATTACATTTGGGTACACTAAATTTATCTCAATTATGAAAAAAAAAGTATATAGATATGTTACTATAAATATAGTATAACAAGGAGGTGATATTCATGGGATTAATCTGGTCATTAGTTGTAGGGGCCATTATTGGAGTTATTGCAGGAGCCATTACAAAAAAGGGTGAATCTATGGGATGGATTGCAAACATAGTTGCTGGTCTTGTCGGTTCTGCCATTGGACAAGGAATTTTAGGAAATTGGGGACCTTCTTTAGCAGGTATGGCACTTATTCCTTCTATCGTTGGTGCAGTAATTTTAGTAGCGGTTGTTTCATTTTTTTTAAATAAAAAATAATATATTTTTAACTAAGTTAGGAGAATGTTTAAGATGGGGAACAAAAATTATAGGTTAAAATCCTATTTAACAGATAGTGAAGCGGGTTTCAATATTTCTTGGGGTGCTATTATTGCAGGTGTAATTACCTTTCTTTCAATTTTTATGACACTTGGACTTATTGGATCAGCGATTGGTTTTGGAACACTAAAACCTACATCAAGTAACCCTTTAGATGGCGTTGGAACGGGTCTAATTATATGGATAATTATTACTATTGCCTTATCTCTTATGGCTGCAGGGTTTGTGTCTGGTGTGGCAGCAAGAAGAATTGGTTTATTGCACGGCTTCTTAACATGGGCAACAAGTATGATTGTAGTAATGCTTCTAGTGAGTTATACAGCAGTTAGTGCATTTTCAGCAATCGGTTCCCTTTTAGGAAATGTAGCTTCTGGTGTAGGGGATAGTGTTGGGGCAGTTGCTTCGACCACCGGCGATGCGATTTCAAAAGGTTTTGATAAAGTAACTGATGAAATTGGTACGGTCAATACACAAGAACTACAAAACAATGTAAACAAATATTTAAAAGATACAGATGTTCCAGAGCTTCAACCAGATTATTTAAAAGATCAAATGAGTGAAGCGACTGATAAAATTAAAGATGCTGGTAAAGAAATTGTGAAAAATCCTAAAAATGCAGATAAGGTTTTTGATTCTACAGCGGACTCTTTACAAGACCAAGCGAAAAAAATTGGCGATTCCGTAGATAAAAATGCGATTGCGAATGCTGTAGCGAAAAATAGTGACTTATCTCAAGAAGAAGCACAACAAGCAACAGATAATATTTACAATGAATTAAAAACAGCTAGTGATGAAGCCCAAAAACAAATTGACACTGCACGTACTAATTTAGATAAAGCTAAAGATGATTTGAAAGAATCAATCGATGAAGCGAGACAAACGGCAGAAGATGCTTCAAACACGACGGCTAAAGCATCTATTTGGGGATTTGTTGCAATGGTTGTTGGCTTAATTATTACTTCTTTAGCAGGATTGTTAGGTTCTAATTTAGTAAAAACTTCTGATAAAGAAACTACTATGTAGAACGTTAAAGCGGTACTTCCTATTCTACAAAGTTAACCAAAAAAGGTAAGCCTTTATGCAGGCTTACCTTTTTAGCTTTTTAATACCATTAATATTACTTTTCTTCCTTATTATTCAATTTGCTTTTTTTATTTTACACGAGATTCAGTCAATTCTTTCGCTTTAGAACTTCCTTTTGAAGCCAACTCTTTTGCTTTATCTGCTTGTTCACTAGTAAAATTACTTACCGCTTCTGTAGCATCGCCCATTTTATCTTGTAAGGTCACAGAATCTTCTTCGTGTTGTTCTTCTGTTTTAATATCTACGACGTTTACATTTACTTCGATTACCTCTAGCCCCGTCATATTTTTGACTTCTTTCGTGATAATTTCTTTCATCTCGTTATAAATTTTGTGAATGTCTTTACCATATTCTGCAACGATATCTAAGTCTACTGCCACTTGTTTTTCTCCTACTTCAACGTCTATACCTGATGTAACGTCGTCTGTATTTACTAACTTGCCAGCTAAATTAGAAAAGAACCCCCCATCAACAGTAAGTAATCCTTCTACTTCTTCTAAAGAAATACCAATAATTTTTTGAATTACTTTGTCTTCATACGTTAACTTTCCTTGTACTGCTTCTACTTTATTTGCCTCTTTGACAGTTACTTTTTCTTTATCCAATTGTAATCACTCCTATATATTATTATTTATTTTAGTTTGTTTTGAAAAATGTTTCTGATAAAATCATTTTTACTTATATAATTTCCGATAAAAATGCCTACTCCAACCATGAGTAATACAAGAATCGTTTTGAAGAAACCAACAGTGAAAAATAAAATTGCACATATTAAACCTGTTAGCCCACCAATAATTGGATATTTATACACCATTAATAGTTCTTTCACAATATCCCCTCTTTCATTACACAACTCGTTTCTTTCTGGTTTTATTAGTATTTGAACGAGCCGTATTTTTAAAGACCACCTCTGTTTTTATTGCCGTGTCCAAGCCAATAAATTCTTTAATATATGCATCAACACTTTCAATAAACTGATTTGTTTGGCTCACAACTGCTTTATTTTCGCTTGTACTACCAACAATACGCACTTTTATTTTTCTTTTATACATTTTTACTTTTACTTTTGAGTCATTTAATAAGTTTGTTTGAGATACTTGTGATTGAATTAGCCCTACGATCGCGCTTTTTTTTATTTCTAGTTTGCCTTTGTCTTCACTCAACTTAATAGACGTTACTTCTGTAGGTCTTAAGATAATCCATAAAATAACTAAAGCGAGTATTGCCATGCCTATCACACTACCCCAATAGAAATAAAAAGGCATGTAATTTCCAATTAAAGGGTATTCTTCAGGTTTTATAAATCGGATATTTAACGAGTATACAAACTGATAATGGACAAACACTGTAAATAAAAATGTACCAAGAACTAAAGCAATGAAACTAAATAGGACTTTTCCTCCTCTGGTCATCGATCCCCCCTACTTTCATATGAAATTTATCACAATATAATTCTACCAAAAGTGATTGTTCTGTAAAAATTTTATGCTTCTAACAAGCGTTATTTAACAATACTATTTTAAAAACTCAAAAAAATAGAACAAACCAATACAGTTCGTCCTATGATTAAGTGATCTATCTCTCAAATTCATCTTTTATATCACCGGCAACATCTTCTGCTTTTTCTTTAGTATTTGAAATCGCTTCTTTTGCTTGGCCAGTTGCTTGTTCTAAGAAACCTTCAGCTTTTTGTTTGTCGTCACCAGTTACATTTCCTACAGCTTCCTTTGCTTTCCCAGATACCTTCTCAGAAGTGCCTGTTCCTGCAATACCTGATATAGATTGTTTTAAGTCCTCTAAAACTTCTTTAGAAGCCCCAATAACTTGATCAAAAGTTCCTTCTGCCTGCATTTGTTCATTTCCTATCACTTTTCCAGCGACTTCTTTTGCTTTTCCTTTAACAGAATCTTTATTAGTATTCATCTTATGCATCTTATTAACGACAGCTAAACCAAAAGCTGTAGCTAAAAAACCAACGATAATTCCACTTTTTTTCATAGATATTCCCTCCATATTTAAGATACTTTTATTCTACCAGAAATTGAAGTAAAACACTTGTATTATACATTTCACAGAGTGTGAGAATTCGACTACGTTAAATCATAAATCCATTAGTTGTTTTTTTCTTGGTTATAGCGCTACAATATATTATTATATTCACCTAAATCGCTCGATAATGAAATTATTGCAATGGTACCATCAGGTTACAAACGTCTTAGCTTTTTTTAATGTGTATTCCTATTCACTGCATTCAAGCAATTACTTTGCTAAAAATATATATTATTCCCAAAATAATTACTAAATGGTATAATTGCTTTACTTTCTTAGGGATTTTATATCTGGGATAAATTGACTCTCTTTCTAAAATAACTGTTGATAAACGGTTATTAGCAATTGTTGTCTTCATCATAGACGCGTTGTCGATTTTTAATATTGACTATTTCACACCTAAAAGATAACTGGCGGAAAACGGTTATCTCTATCATATCAGTTAGTCAGCCAGTGGTCGGCTGACTATTTTTATTGTTAAGAACTTCTGGGTATGGGGCTAGTCACAAGAGAAATAACCAGATCATAAAATAATTGAGTTCTCTACTTTTTATCATGTTTCCATATATAAAATGGTTTACGATAAATATTGTTGCGAACATTCTAATTGCAATACTACTAACTTTGGTAATTCTTACTTAAATTCTGTTTTAAAATTTTTATTCATTTATTTGTTCAATATGTATTATTTATCTGTCAAAATTAGGTCATTGAACTCTAAAAGTTATGGAAAAACAGGTCAAAAATTTAGAAGTTTCTGGCCTGTTTGTTTTTAGATAAAAATTACACAACTAGCTTGTGTCTTATTCAATATGCCGTTTTTTGTTAAAAAATCAGAAATCCAAAACTTTAAAATTTTTAACCTCATTTTTGACCTGGTTCCTTTTTTTCATTTGATTTCAATTTCAAACCACTCTTTTTATCTTCTTTACTCTGTACTCTATCTTGTAGTACTTTCAATGGAACTGGTAGTTTTCCATCAATACTCATCACTACTACCATCATCTCACCCTTTCTAATTCTTTTGTATTCGTTTCCGTTTGATAATTTGCAGGAATACTGTATATGAGACACCTCTATAGATTGTTTTTCCTCTATCTTGCAAAAATGTTGAATTCCGGCTGCTATCCCATATTTTAAAGTATATTTTGATTTTCAAATATTTCTAAAATGTCTTTAGGAAATATTTCTGGTTTTTCTAACAATATTCGTCCTAGGGGTCCCGAGCGCTTAGTGGGAATTTGTATCGATAAGGGGTACAAATTCCCACTAAACCAATGTTTCAAGGCCT
>NZ_JAHLRI010000081.1:0-7929 GCF_018919685.1 Enterococcus sp. S183_ASV_20 | reverse complement strand
CCCATAGAGTGATTGGAATGACAGATAAGTTTAGGAATACCTGTTGTTCCAGAGGTGTGGGTCATGTAGGCAATTTCGTCTTTAGTCAGTTCGTCTTGAGGAACTTCCGTGGCATCAGCTTCTAAAAGAGAAGCAACCGAAAGTTTTTTATTGGCAGAGCTGTTACGAACAGCTTGAACTTTTTCAGCAGTCACATCATCAAATAAAATATAAGGATCTTCTAAACGATCAACGAATACTTCAATTGTTTCAAAAGGTAAATGGTATGAAACCATTACAGGAACGGCTGCTAGATATGAGGCTGCAACAGCTAGTAAATACGTGTCGAATTTAGGACTTTTATAAATAATAATTTTGTCGCCTTTTTTTACACCTAAAGTGGCTAATTGATATGCCCGTTTCAAAATTTCTTGATGGCTTTCACCATAAGTTGTTTCTAAGCCAAGTGCAGGAAAAGCAGGCAAAGATTCATCAAAAATAATTGGAACAGTTGGTGTTTTTTCTGCGGCTTCTTGATAGTTTGTGTAGAGGTTTAATGGTTGATAATCAAGTAAGTGTGTCAAGGGAAAGTCTCCTTTGTAAAATAGTTTGTGTACAAATGTACAAGTTCACTTTATCCTATCATAGAATGGGTTCTTTTTCTACGTCAAAAATACAACGTTAAATGTTATTTTTTATTATTCACAAGCACAACGTTTGCTGTATCTGGCAAAGTTTCCTACAATAATTATGTAAGTAACAAGTTCTCAGAAGTGTAAAACTTTACAAAGGAGAGGAATTTACATGAAAAAAATCTATGAAACAACTATCATTAATACGGGTGGACGTGCAGGAGAAGTTCACTCACCGGATAAATCATTTTCTTATGCGGTTGCTTCGCCAGGTGTCAAGAAAGAAAATACAACAAATCCAGAACAATTATTCGCAGCGGCTTACAGTGCTTGCTTTAACGGTGCGTTAGAATTAGTGATGGATCAAGAAAAAGTCGAAGGTAAAAGTACAGTAACTGCACGTGTTTCCTTATTCCAAGGAGAAGATGGATTTAGCGTTGGTGCTGAATTAGAAGTTCATATTGATGGGGTAGATCAAGCTAAAGCAGAAGAACTTGTTAAAAAAGCCCACGAAATTTGCCCATATTCTAAAGCAACAAGAAATAATATAGATGTTAAATTAACAGTGATTTAATTAAAAAAGAAGCGCTTTGTCGTATAGACAAAGCGCTTCTTTTTTAGATAACAGTCCACAAATTATACATATTTAACAAAATAACTAAAAAAACAACTAAACTATAAATTTGGGCGACCCGTTGTTGGGATAATTTTTTACTGAAAAGACCGCCGACATAACCACCGAATAAAGCGGCAGGAATAATAGCCAAAAGCATTGTCAAATCAAAAACCGCAAACCCTGTGGTCAAGCCGATATTGCCAAGTTTGGCGAGTTGGGAGAAAAAAATAGTAATGATGGAATAAACAGTTGCTGATTTGATATCCATTCCAAAAAAGAGAATAAGGCAAGCTACATTAATGGGACCGCCACCGATGCCTAAAAAGGTTGATAGAATCCCTAAGCCTAATCCGACAATCAGAAAAATGCTCAATCCGTTGAGGTGTAAGTGCCAGTTGGAAAATTGATTGTAGAGAAGAACCAAAACCAAGGTCAGCAACATGATGATATATTGGATTAGTTGTACTTTTTCTTCATTTGGTGCTAGTGCAATCGCCTGATTAAGAAGTAAATCACCTAACATGCCGCCGACTAAGGAACCAAACGAAATACTCGCGGCTTTTTTCCATTCAATTTGGACACCATTTTGATACTGTTTATAAGTCGAAGAAATGGACATGACAAAAACAGCGACACTTGAATAGAACGCAATACTATTTAACGAATGGAACCCAAGAAAATCCAAAACAGGCTTAATAATGACGCCTCCACCCATCCCAGAGAGCGCCCCAACTGTATTGGATAGAAAAATAGTTATGAAATAAATCAGCAAAACCCGCACATAATCACTCCTAAACCGTTTTCTTTTAGTATAGCACAAAAATTATATAAGAAATGTAATTTCATTTAAAAATATTTTTAAAAAGAACTTGAAATGATATTTCTTTAATGGTATTCTACAAATACAAAAAAGAAAACGCATTCAAGGAGGGTGAGAAAGCATGACAGTATCGATTGGTATTATTTTGATTTTATGTCTTTACACAGTTGTTGGTGTACTTGACCAAATTTCTATTCAGATTGGTCCATATACACCATTGTTTGCTGCAACGTTTACTGGCCTGGTCTTAGGGGATGTTCAAACAGGTTTGATGATTGGGGCAACGCTTCAATTGATGACATTAGGCGTAGCGACTTATGGAGGAGCAACAGTCCCAGACTTTCTTTCGGGGGCCATTATGGGAACGGCTTATGCAATCATTTCAGGGAAAGGGGCAGAGTATGGTATCGGAGTTGCGGTTCCGATTGGGTTATTATTAACACAACTAGATATTTTAGGCAGAATGGCTAATACGTTTTTCCAACACAAAGCAGATCGTTATGCGGAAGAAGGCAATTATAAAGGGGTCGAGCGCTGCAATGTTTTAGGAATTTTTCCTTGGACGATTTCTCGTGTCATCCCAGTTTTTATTGGCCTAGCTTTTGGTGAACAAGTTGTAAACGCTATCAACAATTGGATTCCTATTTGGGTGATGAATGGGTTAAAAGCAGCAGGTGCTATTTTACCAGCGATGGGGATTGCTATTTTAATGCGTTACTTACCAATTAAAACATACTGGCCCTATTTTATTATTGGGTTCGTGTTACTTGCTTATGGGGCCCAATTCTTCTCAGTTTTAGGTGTCGCACTGGTTGGCTTGGCTTTAGCAGCGATTTATGTGATGAATCATAACAAAGGCGGCGCAGCTACAACAAGTGGCACGGTTATTTACGAAGATGATGAGGAGGTTGAGATTGATGACTAACAAATTAACAAAAAAGGATATTAATAAAGTTTACGTCCGTAATCTTTTTGGCTATCAGTGGGGCTGGAACTATGAAAAAATGCAAGGACTTGGTTACGCTTGGGTGATGATGCCTGCATTAAAGCGACTATACAGTGAAGATCCAGTAGCTATGAAGAAAGCCTTGAAGACACATCTTGGCTTTATGAATACAACGCCAGCCATGTCGCACTTAATTGTCGGGGCTGATATGGCTTTGGAAGAAGAAGTCGGCATTGAAGATGAAACGGCCATTACTGGCTTGAAAACAGGTCTAATGGGTCCGTTTGCTGGTGTTGGTGATACCATTTTTATCGCGATTTATCGTGCGATTGTTTTTTCGATTGCAGCTTACATGGCGCAAGGGGGCCAGGTTGTTGGGTTACTGATCCCGTTAATTGCCGGAGCAGTGGTCCTATGGGTTCGCTATAAATTCACTTGGATTGGTTACCATCAAGGGAAAAAAATTGCGACAGAATTTGCGGATAAAATGAAATTGTTTACGCAAGGTGCAGCTATTTTAGGGTTAACGGTGGTCGGCGGTTTGATTCCTTCGGTAATTACTTACAAATTAGATTTAACTTATAAAATGGGAGATGTAACATTATCTGTTCAAGAAATGTTGGATAAAATTTTACCCGCATTAATTCCTTTAGGGATTGTTCTTTTATCCTATTGGTTACTAGGGAAAAAGAAAATGAATTCAACACGGCTAATCTTTGTTTTAATTTTAATTGGCATGGTTTTAGGCAATTTACAACCAATGTTGGCTTGGGTTGGCGGTTTATTTTAAAAAAATAGTATATAATAGGAGAGATTTATTATGACAATTGTACATGCAAGAGTAGATGAGCGTTTAATTCACGGACAAGTTGCAACCGTTTGGACGAATACGGTTGGCGCACAAAGAATCATGGTAGTAAATGATGCCGCTGTCAAAGATCAATTACAAATTGGTGCCTTAAAAATGGCTAAGCCTGCAGGAGTTAAATTATCTATTTTATCAAAACGTAAAGCGATTGAAAAAATTTTAGCAGGCAATTATGATGAAGAGAAAGTCTTTTTAATTACGAAAGACATTGCAGACATGGCGGCTTTAATTGATGGCGGTGTTCCGTTACAGAGCTTCAATGTCGGCAATATTTCTCAAAAAGAAGGCAGTCGAGCAATTAAAAAATCTGTTGCATTAACCGATGAAGATATTCAAACCGTTCGTCGTTTAACAGATAATGGGGTGACTATTACCGCACAGATGATCCCTTCTGAACCAAACGAAGCAATTTTAACTTTCATAAAATAGAAATGGAGATGAGAAGATGGAGCCAATCCGTTCAATCAGACAAAAATATAAGGACTTTTCCAAAGTAAATAAGAGAATCGCAGACTATATACTGAAGGATCCGACCCGTCTTCTCTCATTAACAGCAAACGAAATTGCTAGCAATAGCGAAACTTCTCCAGCATCAGTTACCCGTTTTTCTAAACAATTAGGGTTTGACAGCTGGGAAGAGTTAAAACTATCCATTGCAGCGGTACAAGCTGCCAGTAACGGTAAAAAAGATATTGATCCAATTGTAGCGGCGGATGATTCGGTGGATACTATTTGTATGAAAGTGGAATCTTTATTAAATGCTACGATTGAGGATTTATTTTATACAGTGGATAAACAAGCCTTGGAACGAGCAATCGCGCATGTTAAAAAAGCGGAAAAAATTCATTTGGTTGGAATTGGTGCCTCTTCTTTAACGACTTATAATCTTTATCACAAGTTTAACCGCGCTGGTCGCCAAGCAATTTTTAATTATGATAGTCACATGATGTTGGAGTTTTTAAATTATGCAACGGCACAAGACATTTTGATCACGGTCTCCTATAGTGGTTTGACAAAAGAAGCCTTAATCGCCTGTGAAATTGCCAAAAATAGGGGCGCAACGGTTATTTTTATTACCAGTAACGATGGAGAAAACGTGCGATCATTGAGCGATGAAGTTCTTTTAGTCCCCAATAATGAGCACCTCATTCGAGTTGGGGCTATTTCATCGATTGCTTCGTCAATGGCAATTGGCGATGTTCTGTATTTAGGTTCAATTCAAGATGATTTAGACACAGAAATTGAACGTAATATGATTGAAACGAGTCAACTTGTCAGCCGTCTAAAAGAGAAGTAGGGGTGTGCAAGCAAATGAACTTAGAAGGATTAACGACAGAAGCCAGAAATGAAGCGACTAAAAAGATTGACCAAGTGTCAACATTAGAAATGGTAACTTTAATAAATCAAGAAGACCAAAAGGTAGCACAAGCAATTGAAAAGGTGCTTCCGCAGATCGCTGCAGCAATTGATGCAGCGGCAGAACGATTTAAAAAAGGGGGCCGTTTAATCTATTGTGGTGCAGGAACGTCTGGACGTTTAGGTGCTTTGGATGCGATTGAATTAACGCCCACATATAGTGTGTCGCCAGAACGCGCATTTGGTATTTTAGCTGGTGGTGAAAAAGCAATGTATCAAGCAATTGAAGGCGCTGAAGACTCGAAAGAATTAGCTATCGAAGATTTAACACAACATCAATTGACTGCCCGAGATGTCGTAATTGCGATTGCTGCTAGTGGTCGGACACCATATGCTGTTTCCGCAATTGAATACGGAAAAAAAGTGGGCGCTCTAACCATTTCAGTTACCTGTAATAATCAAAGTCCGATGAATCAATTGGCGGAAATTGGGATTGCGCCAATTGTAGGACCGGAAGTCATTACAGGATCAACTAGAATGAAAGCGGGTTCAGCACAGAAAATGGTGTTAAATATGTTTTCAACAGGGATTATGGTTAAAGTAGGGAATATCTATCAAAATTTGATGGTCAACGTACAACCAACGAACGAAAAATTAATTCAACGTGCCACGAATATCATTAAAGAAGCAGCAGAAATCGAGGAATCGCAAGCCAAAGAATACTTGGAGGCAGCACAGCTAGAAGTGGCACCAGCCATTGTAATGGCGAAAGCCCACGTTGATTTTCAAAAAGCCAAACAACTATTAGCAGAACATGACGGACGGATTTCAGAAGTTTTAGCATAGAAGTGGTGAACAATGAATCAAATCGCAATTCAAGAAACAATTCAGAGACTGATTAATCAGCAAGTCGTTCCGGGTGTCGCTTGGGGGACGATCACAGAAGATAGCTTATCAGAACAGTATACGGGCTTTTTAGGTAATACTGGTCCATTTGCAAGACAAAAGATTTCATCAGCTAGCCTGTATGATTTAGCGTCCTTAACGAAAGTTATTGGGACAACAAATCGAATGTTACAATTAATCGATACAAATCAGCTTACTTTTTCAACCACTGTGGGGGAAATCCTACCTGATTATCAAGGACTATCTTGTTCGATTGGGGAGCTTCTACTGCATCAGAGCGGACTGCCAGCTGATGTTGTCGATAAGAAAAATGTCACAAAAAAAAGCTTGCAAGAAATCATTTTAACGCATTCGTTATCTGAACGAGGGAAAACCACTTATTCTGATTTAGGGTATTACTTATTGGGAGAAATTATTCAAGTATTGGATCGCTGCTCATTAGAAGAGAGCTTTCAAACATACGTATTTCAACCAATGAACCTACAGCATACAAGTTTTACGGTCAGCGATTTTGCCCAGGCAGTGCCCACAGAGATTACAAAACAACGCGGCGTTATTCAGGGAGTGGTCCACGATTCGAAAGCCTATCAACTAAAAGCGCCAATCGGCAGTGCAGGTTTATTTGCAACTTTACCAGATTTACTCACTTTTGTTCAGTGTTTTATGAACAATCGCTACCCGTCTGGCAAACCATTATTTTCTGAAAAAATGTTCGATGCTCTCTGGTCTATGAATCAAGGGGGCCGTACATTTGGTTGGGAAGTGAAAAAGACGCAAGCAGGGGCAGGCTATTTGTATCATACTGGCTTTACTGGAACGGCGATTGGTATGAAAAAAGAGACCAAAGAAGCCCTAATTTTGTTGACGAATCGGATTCATCCCACTCGTGAAGAACGTGGCTTTCTGAAAGCACGAACAAAAATTTATCAGCAGTATTTTTAGGAGGAAATGATGAAACCAAAATTAATTTTAATGAGCCATGGACGGATGGCAGAAGAAACCTTAGCTTCTACTCAAATGATTGTCGGGGAATTAGCAGACGCTGCGATTGTGTCAATGACCGCAGAAGATGGCTTGAGCGGCACGCAAGCAAAACTGGCAGCAATCTTAAAAGAAGCTGGCAATGTCCCGACGCTTGTATTAGCTGATTTAAAAGGAGGAACACCTTGTAATGTGGCTATGATGGCCATGGGCACTTATCCGCAATTGCGAGTGGTCGCCGGACTTAATTTAGCAATGGCAATTGAAGCAGCCGTGTCACCTGTGGAAAATGTGGATGAATTAGCTGCATATTTAACGCAAATTGGCCAATCTGCGGTGACCACGATTGACTTACCTGAACTAACAGATGAAGAAGAATTTGAAGAATAGCAAAAAGGTGTTGTCTCAAGGACAACACCTTTTTTAAGAACCAGGGATATTCCGCGGTTCGTTTTTGGTTGTAACAAAGAAAAAGAATAGGCTCAGTAAAATAACTAGGATGCCATCGTTAAACATCGGATTTACGAAGTTTAAAATAGCACTTAAGATAACTGGCACGGTAGCACAATACGTAATAATTTTTAAACAATCAATCAAACGTAAAGAATAAAAACGTAATTTTGAATAGAGAGATGCACCGATAGCGGCAATCAGTAAGTCTAAAACTAAACCGATTAGAACAGGGTAGATAGCCACTAAAAAGACAATGAGTTTTGTCCACCAGGGGATCGCTGCTTCACTTAGCGCAGTCTTGATACTCTGAGCGTTAACGCCATCTAAGGTTCCTTTACTATAGGGGAAGATAAATTGGTCGGTGCCTAGAAT
>NZ_JAHLRI010000080.1:0-8053 GCF_018919685.1 Enterococcus sp. S183_ASV_20 | reverse complement strand
CAATCAACGTAATCATATTCCAAGAAAATCATTGAATTACAGAACACCAATTGAGATATTTTTGAGCTATGTACAAGAAGCATTTTATTCTAACTTAATTTGACAAATCATAAAAGTAAGACAACAACTAAGAAGTATCAGAAAAAAATCAGGAAACTAAGCGGATGTTCTGATATTTTATATAAAATTTTGGCTACTTATGGGAGAATAAAAAGAAAAAGGAGAAAAATGTATGACTTTAACTTCTCGGCAAAAAAAGTTACTTCGTTGCGCCCTATTTATTTTTACTTTGTTGCTCTACATATTTCCAATCTTCTTTAAAAATCCCAGCCTATTTTTTCTCTTGCAACTGGTTTGGATCGTAACCATTCATTTGCTACAACAAAAAATGAAACTCTTCAATCTAAATTCCCCGTTGAAAACTTGGATAATTTTGGCGTTTTTCTTTTTCTATATCATTTTGATGCCTTTTTTACTTTTTTTAAGTTTTTCTATTTAACGATTATCTACCAAAAAAGAGCGAGTGTTCCGTTCATATACGGAACACTCGCTCTTTTGATTATTTGGCGTTTTCGCGAATGACGAAACCACGTTTTTTATCGTTATGACGTTTGCCGCCACGTTGATCTTTATTTTTGCGGTCGCTATTTTTGTAATTACGGTCGCCATCTTTATGGTTTTTGTTGCCACGATAGCTGCCACCTTTACCATTGCCACCACGGTTGCGATTACGGTTGTTCCCACCGCCACCACCACGGCCATTTTTGTTAAAGCCTTTTTTATTTGAAGGCAATGGTCGTTCTGGGGTAATTTTTACAGGAACCGCATCTGCTGGATCTTTCGCTACTGTTTTTAATAATAACGCAGCTAAGTCTGTCGCTGAATATTTTTCTAATAACGCTTCAGCAGATTCTAGATATTTGTCTAAACCATTTTCTTCTAGATCACTTTCGATGGTTTCAACAGCTGCACTTAATTGTCCTTTAAATGCTTCTTTTTCGGTTGGTGGACGTAATGGTGTCATCCGTTTTTTCGTTAGGTTTTCGATGACATGTAAGTAACCCATTTCGTTTGGTGTTACAAACGTCACAGACATACCACCTTTACCAGCACGACCTGTCCGACCAATACGGTGAACATAACTTTCTGGATCTTGTGGAATATCGTAGTTATAGACATGGGTGACACCTGAAATATCTAACCCACGTGCTGCTACATCTGTTGCCACTAAGATATCTAAGTTACCATTTTTGAATGAACGTAAAACGCTCATCCGTTTTTGTTGTGATAGGTCGCCATGGATGCCTTCTGCTTTGTAACCACGCGCTTCTAACCCGCGGGCAAGTTCATCAACACGGCGTTTTGTCCGGCCAAAGACAATGGTCAATTCTGGGGTTTGCACGTCTAGTAAACGTGTCATAATGTCAAATTTTTCAAAGTCTTTTGAACGTACATAATATTGATCAATTAAATCAGCCGTCATTTCTTTGGCTTTAATCTTCACATGTTCTGGTTGTTTCATGAATTTCACGCCAATATTCTTGATTGCTGGCGGCATAGTTGCTGAAAATAGAAGTGTTTGACGTTGTTCTGGCACTTGTGAGATGATTTTTTCAATGTCTTCCAAGAAGCCCATGTTTAACATTTCATCTGCTTCGTCTAAAACTAATGTTTCAACAGTTTCTAATTTCAAGGTACGACGGTTAATATGGTCTAGTAAGCGTCCTGGTGTACCTACAACGATATGTGGACGATCTTTTAGTCCACGGATTTGGCGACCGATATCAGCCCCACCGTAAACGGCTTGGACGCGAATCTTTTTATCGCGGCCTAAACGGAATAACTCTTCTTGTGTTTGGATAGCCAACTCACGGGTTGGTGCAATGACTAATCCTTGAATAACGCGGTTGTCTGCGTCAATTTTGTTAAGCATTGGTAAGCCAAAAGCAGCGGTTTTCCCTGTTCCTGTTTGTGCTTGTCCGATTACGTCTTTTCCTGCTAACGCTAACGGAATTGTTTCTGATTGAATAGGGGTTGCTTCCTCGAAGCCTGCGCGTTCTACCGCTGATAATAATTCTGGCGCTAAACCAAGTTCTTTAAATTTCAAATGATATCCTCCTAGATTTTGTTTCGGAAAGAACGATTTCTTCCTAGTTTCAGGTGTCTTCACTTTCAGTTGTTAAAAAGAAATCCATTATAGTGTGCCAACTATTTCTTCTTTCCTGATTTCACCGAAAAATTCACCTTATGGCATTAGAAAAGCCAAACGTGGTCGTTCAGCTTCACATTTATTATTAAACATAGAAATAGATCTATTTTATTTACTACGATTCAATTTTTCTCGTCATCTTCCGGCAATAGGTCATTCTATCATAGAATCCTATTTTCAGCAAGTTTTATGAAACTTATTTACTTTTCCAAAAGTGCATCGATGACTTCACGAAGTCCCATCCCGTTACTTCCCTTTAAAACCACCATATCTTCTGGCTGTAAAACTTTTTTGACAGCTTCAATCAACTCATTTTTTTCTTCTTTTTTAAAAGAATGAATGTTAGCTGGTGCATAGGTTTCTTGCAATTTATCAGCTAAATAAGCCATTTCAGAACCATATAAAAAGACTTCTTCAATCGCATCTGGGGCTAAATGCTGCGCCATTGCTTGATGCATGGCAGCAGAATCAGGACCTAATTCTAGCATGTCTCCTAAAACAGCAATTCGTTTTCCTACTTTGGACATTTTGCTAAAACTGTCCAGAACAAGACCCATAGCTGTCGGATTGGCATTGTACACGTCACTTAAAATTTCAGCACCATTCGCTGCTTTCAGCCATTCTGTCCGATTCTTTGTTAGTTCCGCTGTAGCCAACCCTTTTTGAATCTCACTATCCGTTAATTGGAAATAACGACCAATGCCAATTGCGATTAATGCATTGGTGACATTATAGGTTCCTGGCACTGGAATCGTAAACGTCATTTGTGTATCACTGATTTTGAATGAGGTTTGCTCTTTGGCTTCATTTGTGACGATTCCTTGAAGTTGACTTTCCTGGCTAAAACCAAAAGTAATCACTTGTTGAGTGACTTTTTCCACCAATGGTTCTAGCAAAGGTTCATCGCTTGGCACAAATAAACTACCGTCTTTGGCTAAACCATCTACGATTTCCATTTTTGCTTGTGCAATGCCTGCTCGTGAGCCTAAATTTTCCACATGGGCTTCGCCAATCATTGTGATGGCGGCAACTTCTGGCTGAGCCAGATTGGAAAGGAAAGAAATTTCCTGAGCATGATCCATGCCCATTTCTAAAATCAGTTTTTCTGTTTCATCAGGCATGTGTAAAATAGTATAGGGTAAGCCAATTTGATTATTGTAATTGCCTTGCGTTTTGTAAGTCACAAACTTTTCAGATAACACAGCAGCAATTAAATCTTTAGTGGTGGTTTTTCCATTACTGCCAGTCACAGCGATGACATTCGGTTGCATTTTATTTAAATAATAGGTAGCTAATTTTTGCATAGCAACCAGTGGATCAGTAACATGCAAAACAGGCAATTGTTGCGGCGCATCGACTAAATCCTGTCCCCAAAAAGCGGCCTGACAGCCATTAGCCATGGCACTCTCAATAAAACGATGACCATCATTTTCACCTTGTAAAGGAACAAAGAGATTTCCTTTCACAATTTTACGACTATCAAATTCAATGCCTGTTAAAGGAAAATCAGGCCATTGTTGCCAATCATTACTGGCTTCAACCGCTTGCGCTACTTCCCAGAAGGTTAATTTCATTATGTTTTGCTCCTCTGACACAGGGACTGGGACATGCCAAAGTCTTGTCATGTCCCAGTCTTGTGTGATTTTTTCTTCTTAGTTATTATAAAATTCTTGGCGTTGTTTAAAACGATTCAAAGCTAACTGAATCAGTTCCTCAATTAAATCACTGTATTTCAAGCCCATATTTTCCCACAGTAAAGGATACATACTAAAGTCAGTAAAACCAGGCATGGTGTTCAATTCATTCAGGAATAATTCGTTTTTGCTTGTTAAGAAGAAATCACAGCGACTTAAGCCACTTCCATCTAACATAATATACGCTTTTTTAGCGTATTCTTGCGCTTGATGAGCTACTTCTTCTGGAACATGCGCTGGGATTTGCATTTCAATCGTGTTATTGATGTATTTTGCATCATAATCATAGAAAGCGACATCTTTCACCACTTCACCAGGTAAAGTCGTACGGACATCTTCATTTCCTAAAATGGCTACTTCAATTTCACGTGCTTCAATCCCTTGTTCAACAATTGCTCGGGCATCATAACGGAAAGCTTCTTCCAATGCTTCTTGCAATTCTTCACGATTTTCCGCTTTGCTAATTCCGACACTAGAACCCATATTGGCGGGTTTAACAAAGACCGGATAGATTAAAGAACCTTCACATTTTTCAAAGACTTCTTTTGGATTTCCTTTCCAGTCACTTCTTAAAACTGGCACGAATGGTACTTGTGGAATGCCAACAGTTTGTAAAAGATATTTCGTCATGATTTTGTCCATTGCGTTAGCACTAGCTAAGACACCTGCGCCTACATAAGGCATATTAATGGTTTCCATGAATCCTTGAATTGTTCCATCTTCACCATTTGGCCCATGTAAAACAGGGAAAACAATCGCTTCTTCTTCATAAATTTCCGAAGGACTGATTCGTTTTCCTGAAAATTCGCCTGTTTCTTCAGGTGTTTGTGCCCAAGTTAAATGTAAAACTTCTTTATTTTGTGGTCGTTCAGATAAGAGAGGGCCTTTTACCCATTGACCGTCTTTACTAATAAAGACTAACTGTACTTGATAATATTTATAATAGATTGCATTTAAAACGGAATATGCAGACAAAACAGACACATCGTGCTCTTCACTTCTGCCGCCATACAACAAAATAATCTTCAAATGCTTGTCCTCCTAGTTTCTTTCCTGTCTTTTAGAAAAAATTATTTTTCAAATTATCCTTACTTATTTTAGCATAAAACCCAGTTTCATAATAGAAGCAAATTTAGTGAAGGCAAAATTCTTTGCTTGCCTTTTCCTTGCTAAAGACTCCGTTCCACCAGCTCAATAAGGGCTTGTTTAAACGTTGTTCTATCTTTGTCTGTAAAAGGTTTAGGTCCTTTCGTTCGGCCACCTTTTCGCCGAATTTGGCCACTAAAATAGCGTTGTTCTAACAAGCCATCAATATTTTCTTTCGTATATTGATAACCTAGTTGATGTAAAACTGACACTCCCTTTGGCAAAACCAAGGAAGCTAAGCCATAATCTTGTGTAATTAAAAAATCCCCTTTTTTTATTAACTGCACAATTTTAAAATCAGCAGCATCCGCTCCTTTATCAACATACACAAAAGAGACATTTTCTGGATAATCTTTTAAGGAATAATGATCTACACTAGTAACAATCACCACATCCAAAGCTTTCTCTACAGCGACTTCAATAACCGTCTCTTTCACAGGTGAACCATCGCCATCGACAAAAATTTTCATTCATTTCCCTCGCTTCTTCCTTGCTCTAACCATTTGGGATGACGTTGAAAGTAGTGTTGTAATTCGTCAAAAACGACTTCTTTAACCACTTCATATAACTCTGTATTTCTTAAAATGGTTTTCGTTGCATCAGTGTAGCGGGGCTTTGGTATCGTAATGGCTAAAACAAAATCAAATTCTGCTAAAAAACTATCTGCTGTCACAGATAATGAGTAATGTTGCTCCTCTAAAAATTGATTAAAGGCGGCCACTACGCCATCAAGAAAACCCTCATAGTGGGTTCCACCAAGACTAGGATAATGCCCATTAACAAATGTTTTTTGCACTTGCGGCGCATGATTTTTACTCAAAATAAATTGAACAAGGGCCAATTCTGTTTGCTTGGCTTGAATAATCGGTGCAGCTTTTCTAGTTAATGGGTTATCTTTTTCAAATAAATAATTACTTAAACCTTTAGGGTAATAACAAAGATTTTTTTGTTCCTCTTCTTGTGTTAAGAGAATCTTTAAGCCTGGATTCAACATGGCAATCTGTTGACATTGTTGTAAAACACGCATATAAGAAAGTGATTCTGTACCAAAAATTTGCGTATCTGGCCAAAATAAGACTTCAATTCGTTCCTGGGTTTCTTCAATAGGTAATAATAATCGTTTTTTCAATTGCCCTTGATGATAAATAAAAATAGTCCGCTGTTTTTCTTGATCGATACTGATTCCTACTTGTTTTGAGAAGGCTTGTAAAACAGATAAATACAGAAAAGGCGGTTCTAAATCGACTTGCTTTTGTTCAAAAACAAGCGGTCGTGTGGAAGATACCTGAAAAGAGATTTGTTGACGCGATAACTGTATAGCAATTTTCCCTTGATTCTTTTCAATGAAAAACTCTAATAAACCGTTAATTGTCTGAACAAGTAAATTCTCTAAGCCGACTAAGCCAGTCGTTCCAATGAACGCTTCTGGTCGTTTTTGAATCCGTTCAATAAATTCATCATTTTCTAAAACTGTTAAAAGATGTGCAACACTCATCCTGCTGCCTCCTTTGCAATCTGTTTCTTTTAATTATAATGAAAAAAAGACCAGAAGAAAAGCCACACGCGACTTTTCTTCTGGTTTTCTTCTTTAACGAATTAAATCAAGATTCGGATGCTCAAGAACGTGATTCACTTGTTTGACCGTTGTCAAAGGAATATCTCCTTGAATCGTATGTGCAAGGACCCCATTGACTGTGGCAAAGGTAACTGCCTTTTCTAACGACCAATTTTGGCTATAGCCATATAAAATCCCCGCCGCATAAGCATCACCAGCACCAATTCGATCAAGATTAAGAAGCGGTCTTTTTTCACTCTGTTGGTACTCATTTTGGGTATATAAATACCCACTTAAGTAGTTTTGATTTTGGGAATGACTTCTCGTTGTCCCAGCAAACCATTCCAAATTGTATTGAGACATGAAGCGCTGAATCAGTTCAGTTTCTTGTGCCTCACCTTCTAAATCTTCTCGCGGAATGAAACCTAATAGCTCGACCAAATCACGACGACTGCCAAAAACAATATCACAATAAGGTAAAATGCGTTCGTACTGTTGACGCATAAAGAGTGCGCTATTTGCTGTATTCAAACTAGGTCGATAATTAAAGTCAAAACAAACTTTCTTTTGATAGGCATGCGCCTTTTGAGCAAGTATCAAAGCAGCATCACGAGTTTTTTCAGTTAAACTTAACGAAATACCACAAATATGCACCATATCTACTTCCGCTAAAAAGGCCTCAAAATCGTAGTCCTTCGCCTCGCTGATGCCAAAAGCACTCTGATGGCGATTTTGATAAGTTACTTGTGTGGGGCGGATTCCATAACCCATTTCTGCAAAAAAACTACCAATATGATCGCCCTTTTCTCCTACCCATTGATCTGAAATTCCTAACTTCCTTAGCGCTGCTTTGCCAGCTTCACCAAGACGATTGGCAGGTAATTTCGTAATCAATGCTGTTTCTAGTTGAAAATGAGCCAAATTTGCTAAGAGATTTACGCCAGTCCCTACAAAGTTCATTCTTAACTGCTCTGTTTGTTCTAACATTAGATACTCTGGCGGAGTGAAACGAAGCATGACTTCACCAAACGCAGCAATTTTCATCTTTGCCACCTACTTATTCAATGTGTTTTTCATCATGGTTAGTAACGTTTTCACGTCTTCTGTTCTAGTGTCCCCTGTTTCTTGATCGATAATTGAGCTGTAGACATGAGGAATGATTTTTTTAACGCCGGCATCCACCGCAATCTGAACAATTTCTTCAAAGTTTTCTAAATCAATGCCCCCTGTTGGCTCTAAATAAAAGTCATACTTGGCACAAGCTGCTGCTACTGCTTGGTATTCTTCTTTGCGAGCCAAGCCTTTCATCGGGAAATATTTAATGGAACTGCCCCCCATGTCTTTCAACAATTTGATGGCGGTTTCGATAGGTACTTCCGCCGCTGGCGCACCCGAGCTTAACGGACCTGTCGCAATGTTGACATAGCCAACTTTGCCTGTGGGTGAAAC